>NZ_JAWXXJ010000032.1:0-33029 GCF_034335085.1 Acutalibacter caecimuris
CGACCACACTTGATCGCTTATGTCATGTCTGTGATAGGAAGCATCCATCTTTTCCTCTCCTGTCTTTTTTGATGCTTCTATTCTATCACAATTCCTCTACCTTGTGTAGACACTATCTAAAGAAAATATGACAAAAAGGAACCACCTGCCGCCAGGGAGCCTTTGCGCTCTCTTGGTGGCAGGTGCCTCCTGTCATGGTGGCGGGTGTAGGGAACCTACCCAGCAGAAAAGAACTACAGCAGACAAAATAACCACTCGTAAAAGCCACAGCTGTGGCATACACACCATTCCTTGCTGAAATGTGGTGTACATTCCCGGCTTTGCCTGCTATAATTTTCCCATGGAAATTCCGGCAAACCAATCAAGGAGAGATTCTCATGCAAAAATTCGGTTTCGGCCTCATGCGCCTGCCCACCGTGGACGGCCAGTACACGCAGATCGACATCCCCGCCTTCCAGGAGATGGCGGACGCTTTCATCAAAGCGGGTGGTGCCTACTTCGACACTGCCTGGCCCTATCACGGCGGCAACTCCGAGCGGGCATTCAAGGAGGTTGTGGTCAAGCGCTACCCTCGGGACAGCTTCACCATCACCGACAAGATGCCCATGTACGCGGTCAACACCGCCGACGACCTGCCCAAAATCTTCAACGAGCAGTTGGAGCGCTGCGGGGTGGAGTATTTCGACTACTACTGGCTCCACGCCCTGGGCAGCGGCAACTATGAAAAAGTCCAGCAGACCAACGCCTTCGACTTTATCGCCCGTATGAAAGCCGAGGGCAAAATCAAGCACATCGGTTTCTCTTTCCATGATGATGCCGACTTGCTGGAGCGCATCCTCACCGATCACCCGGAGGTGGAATATGTGCAGATCCAGCTCAACTACCTGGACTGGGAAGACCCCACTGTCCAGTCCGGCAAGTGCTATGAGGTCTGCGAAAAACATAGCAAGCCGGTGATGGTCATGGAGCCCATCAAGGGAGGCAGTCTTGCCAGCATCCCCGAGGAAGCCGACAAAATTCTGAAAGAACAGTGCCCGGAGCTGTCCACCGCCAGCTGGGCCATTCGTTTCGCCGCCAGCCAGGAGAATGTGAAGATCGTCCTCTCTGGCATGAGCAGCATGGAGCAGATGGAGGACAATCTCAGCTATATGAAGGATTTCCAGCCGCTGAATGACGCGGAGAGCGCCGCGCTCCAAAAGGCCACGGAGATCATCCGGGCCAGCATCGCCGTGCCCTGCACCGCCTGCCGGTACTGCGTCAGCGAGGCCAAGTGCCCCAAGAACATCGCCATCCCGGACGTGTTCGCCATCTATAATAACCTCAAGCGATTCAGCGGCCCCCAGGGCATGGTGGCGGCAACCTATTACGCCAACCTGACCGAGAGCCACGGCAAGGCCGGGGACTGCATCGGGTGCGGACAGTGTGAGAAGCACTGCCCCCAGCACCTGCCCATTCGGGACTATCTCAGACAGGTGTCGGCAGATTTAGACAATCAGGAGGAAAACCCATGATTTACAAACCATTCAAAGACCTTTCCCTCTCCTGCCTGGGTATGGGCAATATGCGCCTGCCCGTGCAGGGCGACAAGCCCGGCGCGCCCATCGACTGGGAGCGCGCCCAGCAGATCATCGACTACGCCATGGAAAACGGCATCAACTACTACGATACCGCCTTTGTGTACCACAACGGTGAGTCCGAGAAGTTCCTGGGCGAAGCCATGAAGAAGTACCCCCGGGAAAGCTACCATCTGGCCACGAAATTTTTCATCCTGGCCAACCCCGATTACAAGGCCGTCTTCGAGGAGCAGCTCTCCCGCCTGCAGACCGATTACATCGATTTCTATCTGATCCACGGCATCTTTGACCACACCTGGCAGCAGTATCTGGACAGCGGCTGCATTGAATACTTCCTGGAGCAGCAGAAGGCCGGGCGCATCAGGTACCTGGGCTTCTCCTCCCACGCCAGCGTGGAAAATCTGACTAGATTTGCCGACCATCACAAGTGGGACTTCGCCCAGATACAGCTCAACTATTTCGACTGGCAGTATTCTACCACAGCGGAGGAATACAAGGTTCTGGAGGAACGGGGCATCCCCATCATTGTCATGGAGCCGGTGCGGGGCGGGCGTCTGGCCAGCCTTTCCAGCGACGCGGAGGGCATCCTGAAAGCGGCCCATCCCGATTGGAGCATCGCCTCCTGGGCACTGCGCTGGATCAAGACCCTGCCCCAGGTGCAGGTGACCTTGAGCGGAATGTCCACCCTGGAGCAGATCAGGGATAATGTTGCCACCTATCAGGAGCCGGAGGGGCTCTCTGCCGAGGACACAGCCACTCTGATGAAAGCCTGCGAAACCTTCAAAAAACAGGTGAGCGTCCCCTGTACCGCCTGCCGGTACTGCTGCGACGGCTGCCCGGTAAATATCAACATCCCGGCCTATCTGAGTATTTATAACAGCTATAAAACCGACGGCCCCTGGGCTCTCAATGGACTGAAGGACGTGGACAGCGAGGGCAAGCCCGCCGACTGCATCGCCTGCGGGGCTTGCACGGGCCACTGTCCCCAGAGCATTGACGTGCCTGGAATCATGAAAGAGTTGAAGGAATTAGGAGAGAAGCCATAGAAAAAAGGCGCGGAGTTTACCGGCTCCGCGCCTTTTCATTCAGAACTGCATCCCCTCCACCCCATGACACACCAGCCGGATAGTCAGGTCAATGATATCCTCCAGGGGAATCCGCTTGCCGTCGGCCACCCACTGCTTGTAAATGGCCAGGGTGCTCTGGGAAAGGTAAGTCATGATGATATCCTGGGTAAAAGGGTCGTTCTGATCCCGCTCCCAGGTCTGGCTCATAATGTCGCTGGTGATCCGGCGGCTCACATAGTGGTAGCTGCCCGCGCAGGTGATGCGCTCCCCCAGCCTGCCCAGGCTCTCCTGAGACAGGAAAAACTCCCGGGTGATCTTGTCCATGTCCCGGGGACGCACCATGCCCTCAGTGCGCTTGATGAAGTCCTGGGCCAGGTCGTTCTGTATCTCCCGGAGCAGGTCGTCCAGGGAATCATAGTGCAGGTAAAATGTTTTGCGGTTGATTTTCGCTCGTTCGGTCAGCTCCTTGATGGACATTTCTTCGTAGTCCATCTCGCAAATCATCTCCTCAAACACCCGGCGGATGTTCTCTTTGGTGCGCTGGATACGTAGGTCAACCTTCTTTTCCGGCATGGCCAGCCCTCCTTTTCTTTATTTTACTATACTCGTGATGGATATGCAACACCTGACCCATATTTTCTCTGATAAAGTTACGCCACATTTTTGCAGGTAGTGTGGCATAAACCCCATTCTCTGCTGAAATGGTGTGTACTTTCCCATCCGGAGCCGGTATACTGAACTCAAAGAAAGTCAGGAGGGGATCACCATGAGGACGAAAACCATCGTACCCATTACGGCGGAAAAGCTGGCAAGCTGTGGGAAGTGCCGGAAATGTTCTCTGGGCTGTCCGGGGCACATCGACATCCCGGCTATGCTGGCGGTTTTCTGTGCGTATCAGACCGGCGGCAAATCCGCGCTTTTACCCATAAAGGATTTTCACAAGCATGGCCTGCCCATAGACTGCATCGAGTGCGGGGCCTGTACGGACCACTGCCCCAAGCGCTTTGATGTGCGGGCGGCGATGAAGGAATTGGCAATTCAATCCATGATGCGATAATTGAATTTAAGGAGGATGCTTTTATGACTACGGAGATCATGCAGGCAAAAATGGAACTGAAAGAACTGGTGGACACTTTCTCCAATCTGGCGGACGTAAAGGACGCTGCAAGCCAAGGAGAGCTGTTCCTGCCGGACGGTATACTGGAATTTCAGATAGGTCCCGATGGGGAAATCAGCAACATTGTTGGCCGGGAAGCACTGGTGGAGGCGTTCTCCAATACGATCAATCCCTGCAAGGCGGTATACCATATCAACGGACAGCACAATGTGACTGTCAATGAAAGCTGCACTACCGCCGAGGGCACTGCCTACTGCCAGGCCACACTGGTGAATGATGAGGATGGGAAAGACATCATCACTACCAACTATGTTCGCTACGCTGACCTCTATGAGAAAGTGGACGGCAAGTGGTATATCAAACGGCGGAGGACCACATTCCTCATTATGGATAAGCGGGAATTGGGAAAATAATCAGAAAAGGGGCTTTCTTTGTGAATTACAGAAAACTGGGCCGGACCGGCCTGAATGTCAGTGAGATCGGCCTGGGCAGCGAGGCGTTTGTCAACCGGGCGGAGGATGAATCCCTGGCCTTGATCCAGGCCGCTATCGGGGCAGGAGTCAATTATTTCGACCTGTATAACCCGGAGCCCTATGTGCGGGATGTGCTGGGAAAGGCCATGGAGGGCAGGCGGGAAAAGTTTATTTTGCAGGCCCACCTGTGCTCTGCCTGGCTGGACGGGCAGTATAAGCGCACCCGGAACATGGACGAGGTGAAAGCCGCTTTTGCCGATCTGCTCACTCGTCTTCGCACAGACCACATTGAGGTGGGCATGATACACTATGTGGATCAGCAGAGCGACTTTGACCAGGTGTTCCATGGACCGGTCATACAATACGCCCAGGAATTGAAATCCGCCGGAACCATCCGGCATATCGGCATGAGCACCCACAACCCCCGGATAGCCCTCCAAGCGGTAAAAACAGGGCTGGTGGATGTGATCATGTTCAGCGTCAACCCTGCCTACGATATTCTGCCGCCCAACGAGGACGTGAACTCCCTGTTTGAAAAGGCCACTTACGAGGCCGTACTCTCCTCCACCGACCCCGAACGGCAGGAGCTGTACAGCCTGTGCGAAAGCGAGGGGGTTGCCCTGACGGTGATGAAGCCTTACGGCGGCGGGGCTCTGCTGGACGCGAAAGAATCGCCCTTCGGCATAGCAATGACGGTGGCCCAATGCCTTCACTACTGCCTGACCCGGCCAGGCGTAGCCACCATCCTCTGCGGCGCCAGGAGCATAGAGGAGCTGATGCAGGCGGTGGCTTACTGTGACTCCGCCCCGGAGGAAAAGGACTATGCAAAGGTGCTCAGCGGGTGCCCTGCCCATCCTTTTTCCGACAAATGTATGTATTGCGGCCACTGTGCCCCCTGCACAGTGGGCATTGATATCGCCACAGTGAACAAGTTCGCCGACCTGTGCGAGGCACAGGGTACAGTGCCGGAAACGCTTAGGGAACATTATTCCTCCCTGCCGGTCAGGGCCAGCGCCTGTGTAGAGTGTGGGCAATGCGAAACGCGCTGTCCTTTTGGGGTAAAGATCGTGGAGCATATGCAGAAAGCGAAGGCCATTTTTGGTCAGTGAATTTTAATACGAAGGAGCAAACCCATGGCAAACATCATCACAATTTACTTCTCCATGAAGGGCCAGACCATCGGCCCTGGCATGAAGCTGACCCATTTGGACAAGGGCAACACGGCGGCTGCCGCTGAGTTCATCCAGAAAGCTGTAGGCGGTGACCTGTTCGAGATCGAGGCCGACCGGGCTTACTCAGAGGACCATATGGTACTCATCAAGGAGGCCAAGCAGGAGCTGGAGAACGGCACCCGTGTCCCGGCAAAGTCCTACCCGGATCTGAGCCGGTATGACACGGTTTATCTGGGCTACCCCAACTGGTGGAACACCATGCCCATGGTGCTGTTCACCTTCCTGGAGCATTACGACTGGACCGGCAAGCGTATCATTCCCTTCTGCACAAACGAGGGCAGCGGACTGGGGAACAGCGTGTCCGACATCAAGAAACTGTGCCCCGGAATCGAAGTAGACGAGGGTGCGTCTTTTACTGGCTCTCAGGTGCGGGAATCAGAGGGAAAGATTGCTGGCTGGGCAAAGAGCAGGCTGTAAATTGATAAACAGGAGAGAAAATGACATGAATCAGACCTATATCACCTTGAACAACGGCACAAAAATCCCTCAGTTCGGCATGGGTGTTTTTATGGTACCGGAGGGAGAGGCCACAAAAAACGCCTGTCTGGAGGCTTTGAAGCTGGGATACCGCCATATCGACACGGCCCATGCCTACCAGAACGAGCGAAGCGTGGGAGCGGCTGTGCGGGAGAGCGGCATCCCCAGGGAAGAAATCTGGGTGACTTCCAAACTATGGCCCTCTGAGTACGGCGAAGGAAAGACTATGGCGGGCATCGATAAAATGCTTTCCAGGCTGGACATCGGCTATATTGACCTGCTGCTCCTGCATCAGCAGGTAGGCGATTATATGGGCGCATGGAAGGATATGGAAAAGGCCGTGGCCCAGGGTAAGGTGCGGGCAATCGGTCTGTCCAATTTCGAGTCGGAGCGGCTGGAGGAAGTCTGTGAGGCCGCTGCTGTCAAACCGGCGGTTTTGCAGGTGGAGTGCCACCCCTATTTCCAGCAGGAGGAATTGAAAAAACGATTGGCTCCTTACGGCACAGTGATCGAATCCTGGTATCCCATCGGCCACGGCGACCCAGGGCTTATCAATGAGCCGGTATTTACCGAACTGGCACAAAAGTACGGCAAGACCAATGTGCAGGTCATTCTCCGCTGGCATATCCAGGCAGGAAACATTATCTTCCCAAAATCCACCAACCCCCAGCATATCCGCGATAATTCTGATATTTTTGATTTTGCTCTGACAGATGATGAGATGGCAAGAATCAAAGCAATCGATAACGGCAAACGCTTTTACACCGCCACCCTGGAGGAACAGGAACGCAACTTCTCCGGCTGGGTTCCGGCGGACTAAAGGGGGCAAACCATGAAAGCCAGAAACTGCGGCAATCTGAAAGTCAGCGAAATCGGCATGGGCTGCATGGGCTTCTCCCACGGCTACGGGCAGATCCCCAGCGAGGACTACAGCATTGAGGCCATCCGAAAGGCCCTGGACTATGGCTGTGATTTTCTCGACACCTCCGAGGCCTACGGCCCTTATATGTCCGAAACCGGGCACAACGAGAAAATTGTAGGCAAGGCCATCAAGGGCCGCCGGGAGGACGTGGTGCTGGCGACCAAGCTCTTCATCGGCACAGGCGAGGCCAGGCGCTCCGCCTATGACGTCATCCGAAAGCATCTGGAAGCGTCCCTTACCCGCTTGCAAACGGACTATGTTGACCTGTACTACCTCCACCGCATCAACCCCGCCGTGCCGGTTGAGCAGGTCGCCGAGGGCATGGGCAGGCTCATAGATGAGGGGCTTATCCGTGGCTGGGGGCTGTCCATGGTGACGGTGGATTTTATCGACCGGGCGCATAAAGTTACGCCGGTCAGCGCGGTGCAGAACATCTACTCCATGATGGAGCGGGACTATGAGAAGAAGGTCATCCCCTACTGCCAGGCGAACAACATCGGCTTTGTGGCGTTTTCGCCCATCGCCAGCGGGTTCCTGTCCGGCAAGGTGACGGCTGACACCAAGTTTGTGGGGGACGATGTGCGGCGCTGGGTGCCACAACTGAGCGAGAAGAATCTGGCGGCGAACCAGCCCTTTGTCGACCTGGTGTCCGATATGGCAAAGAGAAAGAATTGTACAAACGCGCAAATCTCCCTGGCCTGGATGCTGCACAAATATTCATGTGTGGTGCCGATACCCGGCTCCAAGAATCAGGAGCGGATACTGGAAAACCTCCGGGCCAGCGAGGTCGATTTGACCGATGCGGAGTTCCAGGAGCTGGAAAACGGGCTGGCGAACTTGAAAGTCTACGGCAGGCGCAAGGATGTCAACATGGGTTCGGAGTATATAGACTAATCGTAAATTTATCAGGAGGATTATTATGGAAACCAGAATTTTAGGCAAGGATTTGAAAGTCAGCGCCATCGGGCTGGGCTGCATGGGCCTGTCCCACGCCAACGGCGCGCCCACCGAGGAAAACGAGGCTGTCCGGCTGCTCCGGGAGGCCGTGGAGGACGGCTACACCTTCTTCGACACTGCCGAGACCTACGGCTACAAGGAGGACCCTCACCACAATGAAAAGCTGCTGGGCAAGGCCTTTCACGGTATGCGGGATGAGCTGGTGATCGCCACCAAGTTCGGCGTGTGGTTCGATTTCAGTCAGGACCCGGACCGCCCTCAGCTGTTCACCGATTCCCGCCCGGAGACCATCCGAAAGTCCGTGGACGAGAGCCTGAAACGACTGAATACCGACTATATCGACCTGTACTACCAGCATCGGGTAGACCCCAACGTGGAGCCGGAAACTGTGGCGGAAGTCATGTCCGAGCTCATCAAGGAGGGCAAGATACGCCATTGGGGCGTGTCTATGGCCAGCGAGGATTACATCCGCCGGGCACACGCCGTCTGCCCCCTGACCGCCTCCCAGAACGTATACTCCCTGATTGCCCCGGATGAATCTTTATTCAAAACTTTTGAGGAGCTGAACATCGGCCTGGTGTCCTGCTGCCCCATCGCCAAAGGGCTTTTGACCGGGGCTTACCGCAAGGGCGAAGAGTTTGAGAACGGTGATTTCCGCAAGGGCTCCGCTTGGTTCAGTGATGAAACTATGGACAAGACCCAGCCTCTGATGGACTACCTCACCCGGCTGGGGAAGGAGAAAAGTGCTACTTTGGGGCAACTTTCTTTGGCGTGGATGATAAACAAGAAACCGTGGATCGTGCCGATTCCGGGCACTCGGAAGTCCAGCCGCCTGAAGGAGAACGCTGGGGCGGGGGATATCCGGCTGACGGCGGAGGAAGTGGCGGGGATCGATAAGGCCATTGCGGAGATGAATGTATAAATATACCCGGCAAAGGGGCGAGTTTATATGGCAAAGCATGGCCTTGTGATTCCACTGATATTTGTATTGTTTTTTGCGGCCTGTTCTGCTCCACAGGGCGAGATCACCGCGCCCTCTGCAATATCCAATATGGAGCAAACTTCTGACACGCCTGCTCCGGCAACCCCTGCCCCGTCAGAAAGCCCGATGGCTCCCACGCCGGAACCATCTCCCGCTGCCACCCTGCTCTACCAGGGCCAGGCCAGCTTGCGCATCGTTACCGGCGAGGGCAAGGTGATCTACATTGACCCCTATGCCGGTGACAGCTATGATCTCCCGGCAGACCTGATTCTCGTAACTCACGGTCACTACGACCACAGCGCTGTTGATAAGATAGAAAACCGCAACCCGGATTGTCAGGTTATAACCCACCGTGAGGCTGTTATAAATGGCGAACACCAGATTTTCGATTTGGGCTATGTAACTGTCGAGGCCGTGGAAGCGGGATATAACGACTGGCACGACGTGAATGAGTGCGCTGGTTATGTGCTGACCTTTTCCAATGGACGCTCGATTTATGTGACCGGCGATACCTCCACTACGGAGCAAATGCCGCAACTGGCAGAGAAAGAAATCGACTATGCCTTTTTCTGCTGTGATGGCGTGTTCAATATGGGCCTGGAGGAAGCCGCCCGATGTGCGGAAATGGTGAATGCCAAGCATAATATCCCCTACCACATGACTACCAACCAGGAGAAGGTGGGATTCGACCGGGAGATTGCGGAGCAGTTTGGCGTGGAGAATCGGATCATTTTGGCTCCGGGGGAAACGCTGCTTATCGAATAAGAAAGGAACCTTTCATGAATAAATTGCGACTATTGTTGACTTTGCTTTTGGTGTGCCTGCTGCTGGCTGGGTGCGCTGACAGCGCGTCCAGCACCGTGGAAAACTCCGGCACACTGGAGATTTCCAGCCAGACGGCAACACCCACACCTACTGTTGACAGCGGCATTTCTTCCCGTCCTGTGACAGAAGAAGCGACTATCGAACCCGAATCCACCCCAGCAGAGAACGAAGCACAGACAGAAACCACCGTGGGAAAATTTGATCTGGAGGGTGGCACTGTTCTGCTCAACAACGGCATCGAAATGCCCATCCTTGGCATCGGCTGTTTCCGGCTCTCCCCCGAGGAAGCGGAAAACTCCGTCTACTGGGCACTGCGTGACGGCTACCGGCTTATCGACACCGCCCGTATCTATGGAAACGAGGATGGTGTTGGCCGGGGCATTCAGCGGGCAATCGACGAAGGATTTGTCACCAGAGAAGAAATATTTGTTACCACAAAGATGTGGACATCGGACTATGATGACGGCCCGGTAGCCATCGACGCCTCTTTACAGCGGCTGGGTTTAGATTACATCGACCTGATGATTTTGCACCACTCCCAGCCCAGCAATGATGTGGCCGCTTATCAAGCTATGGAGCAGGCTGTGGCCGACGGCAAATTGCGCTCCATCGGCCTGTCCAATTACTACACCTCGGAGGACTTTGACCGGCTGGTGAATGCCACGACGATTACTCCGGTGCTGCTTCAAAATGAAACCCACCCTTACAACCAGAGCAGCGTTATGAAGGAGCACATTGCCCAGTACGGAACAGTGATGGAAAGCTGGTTCCCGCTGGGAGGGAGAGGGAATACGCAGACGCTGTTTAACGACGAAACTATTTCATCTATTGCGGCAGCTCATGGAAAAACTTCCGCCCAGGTCATTTTGCGCTGGCATTTGCAGGCGGGTAATATTGCCATTCCCGGTTCCAGCAATGAGGCGCACATTCAAGAAAACTTTGAGATTTTTGATTTTGAGCTCAGCGATGAAGAAATGGCGCGGATGACCGCGATGGACAAAAACGACCGGTTTGCAGACTACTAAAAAGGAGCGGATTCTATGAAAAGAGCAATTGCATTTATTTGCGCATTCGCCCTGCTGTTGGGAATATCTATCCCGGCGCTGGCGGCAGATTTCACGGACGTGCCCACTGGAGCTTGGTATGCAGAGGATGTAGCCTGGTGCCGGGAGCATGGTATTATGAGCGGCACCGGAAACGATACCTTTTCGCCCAATATCAATATGAGCCGGGCCATGCTGGCAGCGGTGCTTTACCGTGCGGCGGGAAGTCCTACAGTTACGGGAAACCTTGTCATATAGTAAAAAATATTTTTCCAGGGAGGTGTTAGATGGCACAATGCAGACAACCATTTGGGTGATATGCCCGAAATGCGGAAAGAAAACGCACACAAAACTCAGAGAGGATACGATGCTGACCAACTTCCCACTGTACTGTCCAAAGTGCAGGCAGGAGCGTATCATCAGCGCCAATGAGTTCAAAGTGCGGACAATAAAAGAAGATAGAAGCGAGAGCCAGACGCAGTAGAGCGTATCTCTACCTACGCGCAGAGCCAGTGCCTTGATTTTCGGATCAAGTTCACTGGCTCTTTTTCTATTTGTGCTTATAAATGGCACTGAGCAGCGCCTTAACCAGCTGCTTGTCCCGTTCGCTGCAGTTTTCATATAACCGCATGACCTGCTGGGCATCTGTGTCATTTTCTAAGTCAGGATAGAAAATCTGGTCAGCAGAAATCCCCAAGCAGCAAATGATATCCCGCAAAGTTTCGTACTTGGGCCGCTTTTCGCCGTTTTCTATGGCCGATAGAAAACGCTTTGTGATCCCCACCTGCTCTGCGACTTCATCCCGCTTATACCCTTTTGCACAGCGTGCATCGTGCAGAATTCGGCCCAGCTCCAGCAAGGCAGGTTCTCTATTCTCAGACACTGTTAGTTCACCTCCTGCCAACAGTGTACTCCATAACCCGCCCCTTGAATATGTACCAATGGTGTCGGATTTTTGGAACAAAACCAGGAAAGAAGTGATGCTCTCAACAATAATCTGCCAGAAAAATACAGCTGTAGGAGGCGTGAGAAGGTGACCGTGCGCTCTGACACAACAATTCAGCTTTTCATCTGACTTGCTGTGGAGCAGTGCGCCGCAATGGTGAACCAGTAGAGCTCTTTTCTGCCCACCTGTATCATCCATGCAAAAAGCAAGCTATCTATAGGGCGATAATCCCCCTTGTAGATAGCTTGCTTTGCTATTTGGTTCATGCCTGCCGGTCAGCGGGCTGCCGCAGCCCACCCCCAATCAATCGTTTTGCCAACCCAAAACAGATTGATTGGAGGAATCACGGTGGAGTACACACCAAAGAAAGTGTTCGTTTTGGAAGATGGAACATACCTGGAACTCAGTTGCGCTGAGTTTCGCCGGGGAGAAGATACATACCATGGTCGGAGGTTCATCCCCCTGCACGGTATGCTAATGGAAGTGCCCGAGGACGAATACAAGGCATTTTACAAGGAAAGACGCCGCCAGAAATATTTGGCCGAGCGCTCAAGGGACAACGGCGACTTCTCTTACGATATGCTCACCACAGACGAGTTCAACGGCGAGGATATCCTGGTGGACACAGTAGCAGACACAGCAGAACAGGCAGAAAGAAGTCTTTTGCTGGACAAGCTACGGAGTGCATTGGAAGAATTGTCTTTGGATGACAGGCAGCTTATACAAGCATTATACGTCAAGCAGCAAACAGAGCGCGAATACGCCTCTCAGATTGGCGTATACCGCAATGGAGTCCACTATTGCAAGGAGCAAATTCTTGCTCGGCTCAAAAAACTTTTGAGAAATTAAAAATTTCTCTTGTGCAAAGCCCTCACTTTTCGGCTTAGAAAGTGAGGGCTTTCTTTATTCCCTCTGTTGCTCTTTGAAAATTGAATATTCAACGCACCTTTTACTTTCCTTTTGCCGCCGTGAGGAGCGGCAAGCCACATGAGCGGACGCCAGCTTCTGGCCTCCAGGCTCAGACGATGGAACGCACATCCATCGACGGCGATGACCGGCAGAAGGGATAATGATACTTGCGTCCAGTCCTAAAGCCGAGCGTGACCCGTCGCAGCAAAGGAGGGCGCCCTCCAGAGATCCTGGGGGTGGTGATATTCCAATGAGGTTAAAGGCATAACCGGAGGGTGCGTTCCCTGCTTGGGGGCGATGGTCGCCAGTGGCGACCGCTCTAAGCCGACCGAGTCGGCAGACGAGAAATCGAGGATAAATACAAGCACGCAAAACGATTGATACAAGGCGGCAGTCTGCCCTTTGGCTGCCGTCATTACTTACGGAGGGAAACATGAAACAAGTCAAGCGCGGCGAAATTTATTACGCCGATTTATCGCCGGTGGTGGGCAGCGAGCAGGACGGCACTCGGCCCGTCCTCGTTATCCAGAACGACACCGGTAATAAATTCAGCCCCACCACCATCGTGGCGGCTATCACCAGCAAGTCAGACAAGGCCAAACTGCCCACCCACATTATTGTTCACGCAGACGGGTTGGATGTGGAGTCGGTTGTGCTGCTGGAGCAGATCAGAACGATTGATAAGCGCAGGTTGATTCGCTATAGCGGCAAGCTGGACAAGGCCGCTATGGGCTGGGTCGATCATGCCATCATCGTCAGTTTCGGAATCAAATATATGGAGGTGCTGTTGTGAATATGGATATCGGTAATTCAGCATTTGTTTATAGCGTGAATATGCTCCGCCTGCTGCTGAAAATGCAGCTCATTACTCAGGAAGAATACGAACACATTTTGCAGATTTCTGCCGCCCACTACGGCATCGAAAAAATATATGTCTGAAGTGAAAACTCTGGCGGTTTGCGCTGGATGTATCTGAACTCTTGTGGTATTGTTGGTGGTGCCAAAAGGCGAAAAATCAAAGAAAGGAATGGTGCAAATGACTGTAACCGACATCAGTCGGGAATCTCAAAAGCCCAAGGTTATCCGGCTTGCCGCCTACTGCCGGGTGTCCAGCAAATCTGCTGACCAGCTACACTCCTTTGCCGCTCAAATTCGCTACTACAAGGATTATGAGCGCAAAAATCCGCAATACAAGCTGGTAGATGTGTACGCTGACGAGGGCTTGAGCGGCACGGATATGAAAAAGCGCGATGAGCAGAACCGGCTTATTCGTGACTGCAAGCTGGGGAAAATCGACCGGGTAATCACAAAGTCCGTGTCACGGTTTGCCCGGAACACGCAGGAGTTGCTGGTTGCTTTGCGTACCCTCAAGGAGTTGGACGTGAGCATCTACTTCGAGGAACAGGGCATCGACAGTGACAAGATGAACATGGAAATGCTGGTGACCTTCCCCGGCATGGCCGCACAGCAGGAAAGCGTGAACATCTCCGACCATCTACGAAGGAGCTATCAAATGCGCATGGAGTCCGGGGAGTTTAACTGCTGCGCTCCGGCCTATGGGTACGATTTGGTCGATGGACAGCTTGTGGTGAAAGAGGATGAGGCAGCTGTGATTCGCCGCATTTTTGACCTTTACCTGCAAGGCGTGGGAAAGCAAAACATTGCGAATATCCTCAATGCAGAAGGAGTTCCACGGCGATATGGACAGAAAAAATGGCACCACACTACGGTTGACTATGTGGTCAAAAACGAACGGTATATGGGCGATGTACTCCTGCAAAAGAAATTCACAACGGACACCCTGCCCTTCAGAAAGAAGAAAAATCGGGGCGAAAAGCCGCAGTATTATGTGGAGAACAGCAACCCGCCCATTGTCAGTAAGAAAGTGTATCTGGCGGCACAAGAACTGCAAAAATCCCGGAATGTCAGCCACAAGCGCGAGGGTGTGCATCTCCTGACAGGTATCCTTCACTGCCCAGAATGCGGCAGGACGTTCCGCAGACTGCTCCTGAACGGCACCGCCTACTGGCTATGCAGCGGCAAGGCTGCAGGGGCTACAGATTGTCAGAGCAGACGTGTGCGAGAAAACGCAGTTTACAACACCTTCTGCCTTATGACAGACAAGCTGGCTTCACACCGGCAAGACCTGATAGGTACGCTGATCCACCAAATGGAGATGATGCAGAATCGTAGCAGCGAGAGCCAGGAAAAGATACGGCAGATCGACAAACAGATAGCCGATTTGAGCGCACAAAATCTGGTGGTTGCCCGGTTCCACACCAATGGCGTTCTAAATGCTACCGACTTTGCCGCTCAGCCCTCGGTAATCAGCAACAAGATCAATACCTTGCGGCTCGACCGCAAAAAGGCGCTGGCTGAAGATGAGGACGATGAGCTGATATATACGCTGAAATCACTGGACGATACCCTGGCCGGATATGTGCCGGGCACACCATTTAGTCAAGCGTTATTCGAGGAAATTGTCCAGAGTATCACGGTCATGGATAATTCCCGGCTGACCTTTCATCTCATTGGCGGGCTTGCCTTTACAGAGCAAATCCCTGAGAATGTGAGGTGTCGCACGGCATGAAAAAGAGGAATGTTCCGTTCGGATACCAGTATCAGAACGGCGTGATAACCACCCATCCGCAAGAGGCTGCTGTACTAAATCGCATTTTCAGCGAGTACCAAAATGGTATGTCTCTGCTGGATATTGCCGACCGGCTGAATGCTGAAAATGTGGAATATCAGCCCGGCGTTACCGGATGGAACAAATCCCGCATCATGCGGCTGATAGAAGATGAGCGATACACTGGCAAAAGCGGTTTTCCAGCAATTATTGACGAGGAAACGCATCGCGCTATGATTGATATGAAAGCCCAAAAGAATACTCAACACAGCACGGATCGTAACCATGAGATTTTTCATATAGATGTGCCTGTGACTTGCCCGGTCTGTGGTTCCGAAATGAACCGTAGACATGACAGCCGGTTCAGAAAGTGCCAGCAACGATGGATATGTTCCAATGCGGACTGCCGCACGGCGATTCACAAGGCTGACAGCGACCTACTGGATGATATTACTGTACTGCTAAACCAGGTGATTGTCAATCCTGAGTTGGTGCAAATTCCAGTTATTGACGACTCCATGAGTGTGCAGACTCTGAAAGCTGAAAATGAGATTGCGCGAACATTAGACACGCTCGATTACGATAAAAACACCTTGAGAAAAAAGATGTTGGAGTGTGCCTCCCTCAGATATGCGGACATCGATTCCACTCCATATATAGCCCATAGGTTGAAAGCGACTCTTGCCGATGCAGAGCCGCTTTCAGTTTTTTCACTGGCACTTTTTAAGAGGACGGTTCAAGCCATCCACCTCGGAAAAGATGGCGCCGTGAGCATAAAAGTGATAAATGACCAGATGGTCGGAAAGGACGATGAATATGCAACCAACAGTGAATACTCCGCAAAAAGTAGTGCGGAAGATACCGGCGAAAATCAACATAGCTGAAGAAATCAAACAGGCCCACCGGCAGCTCCGGGTGGCGGCTTACTGCCGCGTTTCCACGGCCCAGGAGGAGCAGTTGAACAGCTATGATGTGCAGGTAAGGTACTACACCGAGAAGATTAGAAGCGAGCCTAAATGGGCCTTTGTGGGCATCTTTGCAGACAGAGGACTCTCGGGTACCAGCACCAAAAAGCGCGACGAGTTCAACAAGATGATTAAGCAATGCAGGCGCGGCAAAATCGACATGATTATCACGAAGTCCATCAGCCGGTTTGCGAGGAATACGGCTGACGTTCTCAAGTATGTTCGTATGCTCAAGGAGATAGGCGTGGACATCTTCTTTGAGAAACAGAACATCCACAGCACCCAGCCTGGGGCGGAATTTTATATCACCATTTATGGGAGCATTGCTCAGAGCGAATCTGAGAACATCAGCGCCAATGTGATATGGGGCAAAAATCAAAGTGCGAAAGAGGGGAAGGTTCCCTTCCAGTACAAGCGGTTTCTGGGCTACCGGCGCGGGCCGGACGGCAAGCCTGAAATCGACCCGGAACAGGCCGAGGTCGTGAAACGAATTTATAGCAGTTTCCTCGCCGGGGACAGCATGACGACCATCGCAAACACACTGACTGCAGACGGCATACCGACGCCTACCGGCTCTGGGAAATGGGTACCAGGGACGATACAGTCGATAATTTCAAATGAAAAATATGCAGGGAATGCCGTCCTCAACAAGACCTATGTGGTGGACTGCTTGAGCAAGAAAGTCAAGCGCAACGACGGCAAGGCCCGGCCCATGTACTTTGTGGAGAACAATCACCCCGCCATCATCGACCCTGCCACTTTCGGGCGTATTCAGGAAGAACTCGCCCGGCGTACCGGCAAACGCAAGGTCAAGCAGAAAGGTACTAAAACGGAGCAGGGCCGTTACTCCAGCAAGTACGCTCTGACGGAACTGCTGGTCTGTGGCGAGTGCGGAACTCCTTACCGCCGATGCACTTGGACGGTCAAGGGTGAAAAGAAACCGGTCTGGCGGTGCATCAACCGGCTGGACTTCGGCAAGAAATACTGTCACCACTCGCCTACGATGGAGGAAAGTGTGCTGCAGGAGGCAGTCATGGCAGCGATCATGCGCACAGCAAAACAGAGTGCCGATGTGCTGGGCACCTTAAAGCTGCACGTCGGTATGGGGCTGAAGAATGATAATGGTGAGGACAACTGCCTTGATATCCAGATAAGGATAGCAGAAATTGACGCGGAATTCAAGGCTATGTTGCAAGCTATAGCCACAGATACAGTGGAAGATTTTGACGAGCAGAGGGCCACAGCACTCATGGCTGAGAAAAACAGCTTGGAGCAACAGTTGACTCAACTTGACAATGCCCAGCAGGAAAAAGAGAATACAGAATCTCGGCTGGACGAGATTTTTACTATCCTGGATGGGCTGGAGAATCACCCCATGGAATATGATGACCGGCTGGTGCGACAGGTGCTGGAGTGTGTGGTGGTGGAGTCCAAAGAAAAAATCAAGGTGATTTTTGCAGGAGGATTAGAAGTTGAACAGGCAATTGAGAACGTGTGAGAGTTCAGATACACCCGGCAATTTGGCAAAAACATCTTTTTCGTATCCACCGCACATCCCCCCAACCGGTTCGCGCACCCACCAGGGTGCGCGAACTTTTTTGCCCATACCGGTACCGCACGCGCCTTTTTCCGTCCACCGCCTATAAGCTTTACCACAGGATCCCATAACCCGCACACCCGCAAAAATCACCGCCCCAAATTGGCCTCCCCTCCTTGCAGACGATAAAAAGCTCCAACAAAACCCCAGCCGTTTCAACCCAAACAAAAAGGGCCCCAGCCAACACGCCGGGGCCCTCTCTCTTATAGCTTGCTATACCAGGGCGCTGCCCTCTATTTTGCCACCAAATGCCGGACAACGCAATCGCCGTCCTTGGGCGCGGGCCAGGGGCGGATGGACAAATCCAGCCCGGCCCCCATCAGCAGCGCGCCGGAGGCGGTTTCCCCGCTCTCTTCGTCGGTGTACAGCATATCCGGGTCCAGCCCCACCAGCCGTTTTACCTGGAAGAACTCCCCAGGCCGGCGCATCATCACCCTGGTAAACAGTACCTCCCGCTTGTCCGGGCTTACAAAGGCCCAGTCGCAGAACCAGGGGTCCTGGTTGGGGTCGGTCAGCCGGTACAGGTCGCCTTCCCGTATCAGCCGGTAATACTTATGGTATTGGGCCACCTGGGCCTTTACGGCCTCCCGCTCTTCGGGGGTCAGTTCCCTGGGGTCCATCTCGTAGCCGAAGGTACCCATCATGGCCACGGCGGCACGGGTAGCAATGCCGGCACGGGGGTTGGCCGATATATGCGCCCCCATGCTGCTGACCGGGTAGCACAGCGAGGCCCCGAACTGGATGGTCAGCCGTTCGATGGGGTCGGTGTTGTCGCTGGTCCAAATTTGGGGGGAATAATAGAGCATCCCCGCGTCAAACCGCCCGCCCCCGCCCGAGCAGTTCTCCAGCAAAATATGGGGGAACCGGGTGGTGACCCGCTCCATCAGGTCATACACCCCCAGCACGTAGCGGTGGAAGAACTCCCCCTGGCGCTCCGGGGGCAGGGCGGCGCTGGCCGCCTCGGTGATATTGCGGTTGCAGTCCCATTTTACATACTCTATGTTGTGGCTGCCCAGCACAGCCTCCATCTGGGCAAAGATATTGTCCCGCACATCCTTCCGGCTCATGTCCAGCACCAACTGGTGGCGGCTCAAAGAGCCCTCCCGGCCTTTTACGCCGATGGCCCAGTCCGGGTGGGCCCGGTACAGGTCGCTGTCCGGGCTCACCATTTCCGGCTCATACCATATGCCGAACTTCAGCCCCTGGGCGTTCACCTGGCTGATCAGTTCCTCCAGGGAGCACCCCAGTTTCCCTTCGTTCACCTGCCAGTCGCCCAAAGCCCGGTGGTCGTCGCTGCGGGCCCCAAACCAGCCGTCGTCCATCACCAGCATCTCAATGCCCAAGTCTTTGGCGGCCTTGGCAAAATCCACCAGTTTCTGGGCGTCAAAGTCAAAGTAAGCGGCCTCCCAACTGTTGATGAGCAAGGGGCGCTCCTTCTTGGCCCACTGGCCGTGGATCAGGTGGCTGTTGTACAGCCGGTGGAAGGCCCGGCTCATGCCGCCCAGGCCCTGGGCAGAGAACACCATCACCGCCTCCGGGGACTGGAAACTCTCTCCGGGCTCCAGCCGCCAGCTAAAGGCGTCCGGGTTAATGCCCGCCAGCAGCCGGGGGCAGCCCCAGGCGTCCACCTCCACCTCTATAGAGAAGTTGCCGCTGTACACCAGGTTTACGCCGACCGCCTCCCCCTGCTCCTCGCCCGCGCCCTGGCGCAGCAGGGCCACAAAGGGGTTGTGGTTGTGGCCGGTCATACCCCGGCGGGAGCAAATGCTCTGGGTGCCGTGGCGCAGGGCCTGCCGCACCTGGGTATTTTCCTTGTTCCAGTGGCCGTATACATGGACCAGCTCATAGTCCATGGTAGGCAGGTCCAGGCACAGGCTGTACACCCGGCGCAGATCCACCGGCTGGCTGCCGGGATTTTCCACCCGCACGCTGCGTGCCATGGCCCCGTTGGCCGCAAACACCGTGTACAGCAAAAATACCTTTACCCCGGTACCGGGGTCCCTGGCCTCGATTTCCAGGCTCTCCGCCTCGCCTTCCCCGGCAAAGGTGGCCGGCAGGCCGCTCAGTGCCGGCTTGCCCTTGAAGATCCGGTGGGCAACATACCGCAGGTCCGTCACCACATTCCCTTCCGGGGCCCGCACCTGCAAGGCGCTGGCCCGGCTGTCCCCGCTGCCGGTGCAGGGGTACTCCTGCGGGGTAAAGTCCAGCGAGAACTGTACGTGCTCCATATTGTCCATATGGGGGTTCCGGGGGGAGAAAGAGTCAAACCATCCCCGGCACATATACCGGGCCAGCGCCGCCGTGTCCGTCACCCGCGGCCCATAGTACAGATGTGCCAGGTACCCATGCTCATAGATCTGTATCGCATAACTGGAAACATCCGTGTCCAGCCGGAAAACCCGGCTGCTTTCATCATACAAAATTGCCATAAATCGGGCTCCTTTCAGCCAAGGCAAGGCGGTGGAGGCCCTGCCCCCACAACCCTGCTGTGTGTAAAAAGTGCATCAAACCTTTATGCCCCCCAAAGGCTGGCCGGGGAAAAGGCTGTGGGAGCGCTGCCCCCACACCCCTGCCAAAGGGCCGCGGGCCCTTTGGAAACCCAACCCCGCGCCCTGGCAGCAATGCCGCCCAAAGCCCCCGCCCGCGGCCGCCGCTTTCTGTCCCCGGCGGCTTTGGAAGGGCACAAAGCCTGTTTGAAAAATCAGGGACGCTGCTCTTTTGGCCGGGGGAAAAGGCCGTGGGGGCGCTGCCCCCACACCCCTGCCAAAGGGCCGCAGGCCCTTTGGGAACCCAACCCCGCGCCCTGCCTGCGCCCCTAAGGGGAGAACAGCCCCTGGGCAAAGGACATATCCCCGGTCAGGGAAGAGAGGGTAAGCTTATACAACTGGTTGGGGTTTTTGTAAAAGTTTTCCCGCACCAGTTGGGCCTGTGCCATATCGGGCACAAACAGGGAGAGGGCCATCAGCTCCAGCCCCTGGCCGTCCAGCACCCGGCAGGTAACGCGCACGCCCTTTTCCGCAGGCGCTATGTCCACCTGGTTTTCCCGGCGGGCGCGGGCCATGGCCAGCAGGCTCAGGGCAGCTTCCAAAGCCTTGTCCCGCACAGCCAAAGGCAGGCCGGTGTCCAGGTCGGCGGCAATCTCCCGCCCTGTAGCGGCAATAGACCACCCCGCCGGCCCGCCGGTAATGTGCCCGGAAACCGCCAAAGCCGCCAGGGCGTCGGCGGTTTCAAAGTAGTTGGCCAGCGCCCGGCCCTGCACCACCTGGCAGATATCCTCCTCCGACAAGGGGGCGTTTACGCTGGCCAAAATGTAGCAAACCAAAACCCGGATGTCATTTTTGCTCCACAGCCCGCCGGGGTCGACCCCGCCGGTAAATGCGTCCCTTTCCATAGCAGCCTCCTTCCTGAAGGCATCGTGCCTTCTACCCCAAGCATAACAGCGCCCGCCGGGATTGTCAAGCTATCTTTTTCCGGCGGCGCCCTTCCCCTTCCGGCTACCGGGGGAACTCCAAGGCCATCAGCCAGCAGTCCACCAGTTGGCCGTCGTGCATTTCATGCCGGGGCAAAAGCTTAACCTTCTGGAACCCGCAGGCCTCATAGCAGCGGATCGCCCTGGGGTTGTCCGCGTGGGGGTCCAGCACCACCGCGGCCGCCTGCTGTTCCCTGTGCAGCCACCCGCACAGCAGCCGGATAAACCGCCGGCCAATGCCCTTGCCCCACAGTTCCGGCACGCCGATAAACTGGTCGATGCCATACACCGGCGCCGGGGTATAGGGGTACTGGTATTCCGCAAACCCCTCCCTGTCCAGTTGATAGGCCTGTACATAGCCCACATCCCGCCCCTCATACTGTATGATGCACCGGGAGGCGTTCCATTCCTCCTCATAAAAATCCGCCTGTATGCGCGCGGGGGTAAACACCTGGCTGGGCCCTTCCCAATAGGCCAGGTTGCGGGGGTCTGTCAGCCAGCCCAAAAGCAGGGGGGCGTCCCCCTGGGCCAGGGGCCGCAGGCCCACCGGGCCGTCCTGTAGGGTGATGGTATACTGCATAGCAAATACCTCCTTTTGATGGGCCGGTGCCTATACCTCCGTAAACTCCATAATAAACCCGTGGGGCAAAAGCTTGGCCAGCAGGTGGTACAGCTTGTAGAAAAACCCCTTGGTATACACCAGTTTCCCCCGCTTGGCGGCCCGTAGCGAGCCCTCTGCCACCTCCTTGGCGTCAACCCTGGGCAGCTTGTCAATCAGCCTGGACTTCCCCTCCGGCACATTGGCCACCTTCCAAAAGTCCGTGTCCATAGGGCCGGGGCACACGGCCAGCACCTTAATGCCACGGGGGCGCAGTTCCTCGTGCAGGGCCTTCGAGAAGGTCAGCACAAAGGCTTTGCTGGCCGCGTAAACCGACATACGGGGCGTAGGCGCAAAGGCCGCGATAGAAGCGATGTTCAGCACCAGGCTGTCGTCCAGCATATAGGGCAGGCACAGCCGGGTCAGGCTGGCCAGGGCCCGGCAGTTCAGGTCTACCATGCCGGTTTGGGCCCGGCGGTTAGAGGAGAAAAAGTCCTCGCACTTGCCGTAGCCCGCGTTGTTCACCAGCACCTTGATCTCCGGGCTGTTCTCTTTCAAAAGCTGTTCAAATACCTCCAGGCTCTCCTCTTTTGCCAGGTCCAGGGAAATGGCCGCAATGGTCTTGTCCGGGTGGGCCTCCGCAATCTCCCGCAAAAGTTCCTTGCGCCGTGCTACCAGCCAAAAGGCGTCCACCGTAGGGTACTGGGCGATAATGGCGTCTATATACGCCCGCCCCAGCCCGCCGGAAGCGCCGGTGATAACTGCCGTCACCATACATATCCGCCGTCCTTTCTGTACGCAAAGCTCTGTTTTCCGGCCTGTAGCCAACCAGGGCGTAAACGCCCATTCTGTTTCCATTTTACGCCTTTCCGGGCGGTCCGTCAAGTGCCGGAAGGCGGCAAGGGGGGCAATTCCCGTAAAAATATTTGCAATTTCTGTTTTCCTTTTCCGCGGGTTTATGTTATAATGTACACGGCGTCCCCCAAAAAAAGACAGAACAATAGAACAGCAGGGCCGCCCAAGAAAACCACACCAAGCTTTCCGTTCAAAAGAAAAATCAAAACAGAAGGGGCCATAGCCCAGCGCGCCCCAGGCTCACCGGCGCAAAAAGCCCTGGCAAGGTATGGGGTAGCGCCCCGCCGGGCCTCCATTATCTGTAGAAAGAAGGTTTCACCGTGAAAAAACTTGTTTCCCTGTTCCTGGCCCTGCTGATGCTGGGGGCCCTGCCCATGGCGGCCCTGGCCGAAACCTGGGGGGATGCCGACTTCACCCTACAGCCCCCGGAAGGGGCCTACCACCTGGGCCCGGAGTTGCCGGAGGATGACGCCCTGTGGGCCCTGGCCGGCGTGGCAGACCCCGCCGGGGAGCTGCAAAACTACGCCAAGGCCGGGGTGCTGGCCCAGTTCGTCACCCAGGACGGCACGGTGATCACCGTGATGAAAAAGGAAAGCGACATCAACCAAAGCGTCTATGACTTAAACCTGCTCACCGAAGAGGAAAAGCAGCAGTTCATGGGCCGGCTGGGCGAGTCCGAAGACGACCTGCACGTAGACAAGGGCTGGTACACCGTGGGGGACAGGCTCTTCTACTGGCTGCGCCTGGACCTGCTGGGGGACAACCCCATGTATGAGCTGGCCTATGGCACCATTGTCAACGGCTACGCCATCAATATCGACCTGTACTCTATGGGCGAGCCCATCACCCCCCAGCAGGAGGAAACCCTCCTGGCCGTGGTAGATTCCCTCCGCATCACCCGCGTCACCGAAAAGCCCGCCCCCCAGCCGGTAGATGTTGCCAGCACGGTGCTGCTCCTCCTGTTGCTGTTGGCCGCGGTGGCGGTGCCGCTCATCTATATCCCCTTAAAGGGGAAGGCGGACAAAAAGCGCAAGGCCCGGCTGGCCGAGCAGCTTTCCGAGTACCACCGCACCCACGGGGCCGACCAGGCCGACGGCGAGGTGCTGTTCATCAATGATACCGACTGCACCAAAGAGGCCATCCACACCTTCAGCGTGTACCAGGCCTATGTAAAAAATATCGGCGAGGTGATCTTCGGCGGGGTCATGTGCCTGGTGATGGTGTCCACGGCCTTCCTCATCGACGCCGCCTGGTGGATGAAACTGGTGGCCATCGCCATTGCCGCCTACTATGCCTACAAGGTCATCGGCATGGCCGCCACGGTAGAGAAGATCCAGCGCAAGGTCCACGGCCGGGGCCAGTCCCAAACCGCCCACTATACTTTCTACCCAGCGGTATTCCGGGTATCCGGCATCCAGTCCGCCAGCGTCATCCCCTATTTCCAGCTTACGGACCTGCGCCGCAAGGGCCAGTACCTGTACCTGTACTACGGCCCGGACAACGCCTATATGGTCGACCAGTATGGCTTTACCCAGGGTGAGTTCGAAGAATTTGTAGATTTTATCCAAAAATCTGTACAAAAGCAGCCATAATATCCCTTGCTTTCGCCGCATATCCGTTAAAATGTATATGAGGTCTGAAACCGTCCTGTGCATGATGGTGCGGATGTGGCAGCATGAAAGGGAAGCGGAAGGCCCATGTCCTGCTGGCGCCTACGGGGGCTACTGGCAGCCCTGCCCTGGGCCTGTGGCACTGCCTGCTTACAGGACTGCCCCCCGTCCGGGGCGGGGGATAACAAAGAAAGGTGCGTGAGCGGTATGAGCGAGCAAAAACCCATTGGTATTATCGGCGCAATGGCCGTAGAGGTAGAGGGCCTGATCGCCCAAATGGAAAGCCCCCGGCGGCAGGAGTCCGCCGGCCTGGCCTTCTACCGGGGCCTGCTGGCCGGGGTAGACTGCGTGGTGGCCCAGTGCGGCCCTGGCAAGGTCAACGCGGCCCTGTGCGCCCAGTCCATGCTGCTGGGCTGGGCCCCCCGGCTGGTCATCAACACCGGCGTGGCCGGGGGCGTGGGGGTGCATATCGGCGACCTGGTGGTGGCTAGCGCCCTGGTGCAGCACGATTACGACACCACGGCGCTGGGCGAGCCCCTGGGTAGCCTGACCCTCCACCGGGGCGGCGTCCACGAGGAACGGGTGATGCTCCCCAGCGACCAGGCCGCCGCTGCCGTACTGCTAAAAGAGGCGGAGAGCATCTACGGCGGGGCCCATTTGGGGGTCATTGCCACCGGCGATACCTTTGTGGCCGGCCGGGAGAAAAACCGCTGGCTTATGGAAACCTTCGGCGCCAAGGCCGTCGAGATGGAGGGGGCCAGCATCGCCCAGGCCTGCTACATGAGCGGCGTGCCCTGTGCCGTGCTCCGGGCCATCTCCGACAACGCCAATGA
Source organism: Acutalibacter caecimuris (assembly GCF_034335085.1). Lineage (NCBI taxonomy): Bacteria > Bacillati > Bacillota > Clostridia > Eubacteriales > Acutalibacteraceae > Acutalibacter > Acutalibacter caecimuris. The sequence goes on from NZ_JAWXXJ010000032.1 coordinate 25,081, forward strand.
CGATTCGCCGGTGGATTTCCCCACCTTTGTCAAAATCAGTGCGGAAAAGTCAGCCCGCCTGCTGGCCCGGGCGCTGCCCCGGCTGTGAGAGGTGCCCTATGATTGAACTTGCGGTAAAAGCGTACAGCTACCTGGGCAGAAAGCCCGTGCTGTGTATGGATATGCTGGAAGCCCTGCGCCGGGGCGAGGGCACCGTGGCCGCCGTGCGGGAGGACGGGGCCCTGGTGTACATTGGCCGCAGCGGGGCCTACCTGCTGGCGGCGGAAAACATGGACGTGGGCGAGGCCCTCTGCGGGGGCATTTTCCGCCCCACCCAGGTGGCGGTGCACAGCCTAAAAAACGCCGAGATGCTCATGGACCGGCTACAGCTCAGCCAGATCATGGCGTGCCGGGCCGCCGCCTATCTGGAGCCCGCCGCGCCGGAGCCGGAAGAGGGCCTGGACTTCCAGCCCATGGGGGAATCCCACCGCCAGCAGGTGCTGGAGGCGTTCCCCCAGGGCTTTGAGGAGGCCGAGTTACGGGAGCGCCTGCGGGCCGGGGTGATGCAGGGGGCCTTCTCCGAGGGCCGCCTGGCCGGCGTAGTGGGCCTGTACCCGGAAGGGGGCGTGGGCCTGCTGGCCGCCGAAAGCCCCCCGGTGCGGGCCGCCCTGGTGGCCCATATCACCGGCTGGTGCCTGCAAAACTGCTTTGCCCCCTTTGCCCACATCCCCGTGGAGGACGAAGAACTGGCACAGGTATTCGCCCAAACCGGCTATACCTTCAGCGACCAGGCCATGTACTGGCTGGCCTGATCCCATATCCCCCATAAAAATAAAGCCCTGCGGAAAACTTCCCGCAGGGCCTTTTTTCCCTCTCACCCCTCCAACATAGCCAGCAGTTCTTCCGCCGTCACCGATTCCTTCATGTAAAACCGGCCCAACTGCCGCAGGCTTTGGGGCATCCCCTTAACCAGCACATTGGCCTTTTCCTCAATGGTCAGGGTCACGCCGATCCCCGCCTCTTCCAGCAGCTTTTCCGCCAGCATATCGCAGTGGCCGTAGGGATAGGCCAGCACCCCTGGCTGATAGCCCAGGGTTTCCGACATCGTCTGGCAGTCCTCCCGCAAAAAGCCGGTGTACGCCTTTTCGCTCTCGCCCTGCCGCCGCAAAATGCCCTTGCGCACCGGGTCAGGGTCCAGGCCGGGCACCTGGTGCAAGTCATAGCCGTGGCTTTGTACGCATACCACCCCGGTTTCCGCCGCCTTTCGCCCCTCTTCCACAGAGAAGTGTGGGAACATCTCCCGCCCCGTGTCCTTGTACTGCGTCTTGCCCATGGAAACCCCAATGGCGAATATCGTGGCCCGCATCCCGTATGCCTCCATAACAGGCAGGCCCAGTTCCAGGTTGCTGGCATACCCGTCGTCAAAGGTGATCACCACCGGCCGCTTGGGCAGGGCCGCCTCCCCTAGCACATAATCCTCCAGTTGCTGAAAGGTAACGGCCGTATACCCCCCGTCCCGCAGGGCGGCCATGTGCTGGGTAAACCGCTCCACCGACATAATATCGTTGCCCTTCCCCTCTTCCGCCAGATGATGGTACATCAGCACCGGTATCCGGGCGGTATAGGTAGAGGGATCCGCCTCTTCGGCCCCATAGGCGCCGGGCTCGGCCCCCAGGGCAATGTGCTCGCCCAGCCGCCGGGGCCGGTACACGCTGCCGTCCCCGGCAATCTCCGCCAACACCATCTCCCCCAGGCAGCCGCGGAAGTGCCCGGCGTCGTAGAAAAACCGGGGGTCCCGGCTCAGGGGCCCCAGGGTGAAGTCCCAGTAGTCCGTCACCTGGGCCAGTTCCCGCCGGAACCGGGCCTGCTCCTCCGGCGTGTATGCCTCCAGTTGCCGGCAAAACTGCGGCGGGCAGATCACCGTCAGCTTTGCCCCGGCCTCCTGGCACATGGCTTTTATGGCCGCCAGGCTTTCCATGCAAGCGTCCAGGCCCGCCAGTTCCTTGGGCTGGGCCGCCGGGGCGCCCCAAAAGCCCGCATAGGCGTCCCGGCCGGTATATTCTTCCAGGTCCCCAATGGGCTCCACGTCCCGCAGGCTCCGGTCATAGCTGCCGGTAGCCCCGTCATAGGCCCGGTACCCCTGGGGCAGATAGTCCCCCCGGATGTACCGGCGCAGCTTGCGCAGCCCGTGCTGGGGGCCGGCGAAAAGGTACTGGGCGTAAAACCCCAGGGGCGCGTCCCCTTCCACCAGATGGTGCATCTCCTGGGCCTTTTCCTCCCCGCCCGCGGCGCAGGCTATGGGCAAATCCACCACCAGATGTTTCACCCCGCCCCGCTCCGTCAGGTACCGGCAGATCTTCTCCACCCCCGCCATGTCCCCGGCGCAGCCGGTCAGGTCGTAAAAGCTGGCCCCACTGTACCGGTTCAGGGCCTCCACCGGGTAGGCGCTGGGGGTGGTGCCCAGAATATAGGCGTCATACGCCCCCTCGTGGCGTTCCAGGTACGCAATCTTCCCCACCCCCGGTGCCTGGGTGATAGTATACCCCCACCAGCCCATAAAGGGGTCGCCGAACACCCCAAAGGGGTCGGTGCACACATTAAACCCGGCCAGCAGCGCGGCCAATACAAGCAGCGCCCCGGCCAGCATCCCCAGCCGCCGGGCCGGCGTTTTTTTCTTTTTGGCAGCCGCGGGCAAATGCGGCAGGCGTTTCAAACGTGGCAAAGTCATAAGCGGCCCCCTTTCCTGCATAGCGCGGCCCGCGCCCTTACTGCCCGTAATAGGCATGGGCCCCGTGCTTGCGCAGATAATGCTTGTCCAGCAGTTCCTGCTGCATCCGGCCCGCCTGGGGCTCCAGCAGCAGGGCGTGCCAGTCCATAAAGGCCACTTCCTCCATCACCACCGCGTTGTGCACGGCTTCTTCGGGGCTGGCGCCCCAGGCAAAGGGCCCGTGGCTGTGTACCAGCACGCCGGGTATGGCCATGGGGTCCGTCCCCCGGAAAGCCTCTATGATCACACGCCCCGTTTCCAGTTCATAGCGGCCGCCTATCTCCGCCGGGGTCATCTGCCGGGTGCAGGGGATGTCCCCGTAAAAGTAATCCCCCTGGGTGGTGCCCATCGCGGGGATCCCCTGCCCGGCCTGGGCAAAGGTGGTGGCCCACCGGCTGTGGGTGTGCACCACCCCGCCCAGCCCCAGAAAAGCCCTGTACAGGGCCAGGTGGGTGTCCGTGTCGCTGGAGGGTTTCCATTTGCCCTCCACCGGCGCCCCGGTTTCCAGGTCCACCACCACCATGTCCTCCGGGGCCATATCCGGGTAGGCCACACCGGAGGGCTTAATAACCATCAGCCCCTTTTCCCGGTCGATGCCGGACACATTGCCCCAGGTAAAGGTGACAAGCCCGTGTGCCGGCAGCAACAGGTTGGCCTGACAAACCTGCTCTTTCAGTTGTTCTAACATATACCTTCCTCCCGTCTATGCTGATGCCTTATAGTGAGCCCGGTGCAAAAGAGGTAAAACCTCTTTTGCACCGGGCGGCACAGCCGCTGTGTTTCCTACACCCGCACCCATACCCGCATTTCCCCCATGCCCCGGTTGGCCCAGGCGTAGTAGGGGATAAACCGCAGGGTAACAGGCTCTTCCTTGGCCGGGGCATACCGGCTGTACAGGGGGGCGCCGCTGCCGGGCGCCGCCTGCCGGAAACCGGGCAGGTCAATGGCCCGCATCCCCTGCCCGCCAATGGTGATCCCCGTAGGCCTGGCCTCGCCGGCCCTGGCCGCGTCCACCCGCACAAGGTGCAGGCCGGGCCCGTTGTCCGCCTCTTCCAGGCAGTAGCAGATGGGACCCCGCAGCACCGCCACCTTGCCGGTGTCCTCCCGTACCCAGGGGTTGGCGGCCACCAGCCGGGTTTCCATCGGCAGGCTGATGTCCACCCGGTCCCCCTCCCGCCAGGTGCCGGTCAGGTACACATAGCCGTCCTTCTCGGTCCGCTCCATGCCGTCCGGCCCGGCAATCACCGGCCCGGCGCACCAGCCCGGTACCCGGAAGGCCAGGGTATACGCCACCGGGCTGTCCGTGTGCACGGTCATCCTGGCCCGGCCCTCCCAGGGCAGGTGGCTTTCCAGCGCCAGGCGCAAGGTATGCCCGCCCACCTGCCGGCTGATCTCCCCGCCCATGTACAGGTGGGTGAACAGGGTGGTGTCGTTCCCGGTAAAGGCGTACTGGGCCCCGGCCGTCACAATCCGCGCGATGTTCGGCGGGCAGCAGGCGCAGCCAAACCACTTTTGCCGCACAGGTTTCACGTGCTGCAACCGCTGGTCGGCCAGGCAGGCTGCAGGGTTGACCTCCAGCGGGTTCACATAGAAAAAGCTTTTGCCGTCCAAAGCCATACCGGCCAGCACCGTGTTGTACATGGCCAGCTCCATCACATCGGCGTACGTCCCTTTGGGCTCCAGTTCCAGCATCCGCCGGGCAAAGAAAGCCAGGGCAATGGCCGCGCAGGTTTCCGAGTAAGCCGTGTCGTTGGGCAGGTCAAAGGGGTAAGAGAACGCCTCCCCGTGTACCGTCCCGCCTACGCCCCCGGTAATGTACAGCTTTTCCCCCACCATCTCGTCCCACAGCCTCCGGCAGGCGTCCCACAGCCCCTGGTCCCCGGTCAGCCGGGCCACGTCGGCCATGCCGGCGTAAAGGTACCCGGCCCGCACCGCGTGGCCTTGGGCCTGTTCCTGTTCCCGTACGGGCCTGTCCGCCTGGTAATAGGCATAGGGGGCCGTATCCGCCTGGGGGGCGGGTTTGCCCGACCGGGCGGCCCGTTCCCGGTCCTCCTGCAAAAAGTAGTGGGGCGCGGTTCCCCGCTGGTCAATAAAAAACCGGGCCAGGTTTAGGTATTTCCGCTCCCCGGTGGCCTCATACAGCCGCACCAGGGCCATCTCGGCAATCTCATGCCCCGGGTAGCCCTTGCGCTTGCCCGGCTCCGGGCCGAACTGGCTGTCCACATACCCGGCAAAGCGGCAGGCGGCTCCCAGCAGCTTGTCCTTGCCGGTAGCCTCATAGTAGGCCACCGCAGCCTCGGCCAAATGCCCCAGGCAGTACAGTTCGTGGTGGTCTTTCAGGTTGGTAAAGGCCCCGTCCATGCCGTTCAGGATATAATACGTGTCCAGGTACCCGCTGTCATGCTGGGCGGCGCACAGCAGGTCAATGGCCCCGTCGGCCGTCCGTTCCAACTCCGCATCCGGGTGCTGGGCCAGCGAGTACCCCACCGCCTCGATCCACTTATAAAAATCCGTGTCCTGAAACACAAATCCATAAAACCGGTCCGCCTCCGGGTGGGCGGGGTCCTCCGGCAGGCATTCAAACCCCCGGAAGGTATACGCCGGCTCCACAAAGCCGGGGTTGTTCCGCTTTTCCTCCATCAGCCTGGCCGCCGCCCGGAAATTGTGGATGCAAAAGCTGGGGGCAGCCCCCTCCACCCGGTCATTGAGGGCCTCCCACTGGTAGGGCAGCATCTCCCGGCGCACGGTTTCCTGAGCGGCCTGCCAAAAGGGGTCGGCCACCCGTACGTCCCGCAGGCTCACCGGCCTGCTGTGTTGTTTCTGCTCCATCTAATCAAACCTCCTTATGGTTGTTGGCAGGTGTTTCCCATGCTTGCCAAAGGCCCTGGGGGCAGCCCAGCCGCCCCTTGGCGGCCCGTACCTCCACAAAGCAGCCGCACAGGGCGCACATACCGTTTTGTAGCCGGGGGCATTGGCGGCACAGGGCCAGCCGCCGGGCATACTCCGCCGGCGGGGCCTTCTGTTCCGGGGGCAGGCTTTCTATGTACTGGTAAACCGGCGCAAACGCCTGGCTGTCCAGTTCCCGCAGCAGGCAGCGCCTGCATATCCGCCCCGCCCCGTTCATGCAAGGGTGATCCGCCCCACCGAGCAGGCCGGCAGGGTAAAACAGGCCCGGCCGTTTTCCAGCTTGATGCCCGCCAGTTCGGTAACCTGCACGTCATGGGGGTGGTCAAAGTCGTTGTACGCGCCCATCCCGCCGGCCAGCAGGCGGCCCGAAACCTGGCCCAGGTCCTTGCCCAGCAGTTCCACCTCCACCGGGCAGTCGTTGTCCGCGTCCAGGTTGGCCGCGGTAATGTGCACCGCCCCCGCCCGGTCCGCCGAGGCGCACACAGTCAGGCTGTTGATCCCTTCCACCTCCCGGCCGGTGGCAAAGCAGCCCAGCAGGGTGGCGTCCTGGTGGCACTGGTACAGGTCGAACACATGGTAGGTAGGCGTCAGCACCATCTTGTCCCCCTCGGTCAAGATCACCGCCTGCAACACGTTCACCAGTTGGGCGATGTTGGCCATCACCACCCGGTCGCAGTGCCGGTTAAAGATATGCAGGGTCAGCGCCGCCACCATGGCGTCCCGCATGGTGTTCTGCTGGTACAAAAACCCCGGGTTGGTGCCCGGCTCCACATTGTACCAGGTGCCCCACTCGTCCACCACCAGCCCCACCTTGTGCAGGGGGTCATGCCGGTCCATAATCTGGCAGTGCCTGGCCACCAGTTCTTCCATGTAGCCGGCGGCCTTCAGGGTGGCGTAGTACTCGCCCTTTGTAAAGCCCGTGGCCGCCCCTTTGTCCGCCCAGTTGCCAGAGGGCACGGTGTAGTAGTGCAGGGAAAGGCCGTCCATATAGTTCCCGGCAATCTCCATCACCTGGTCCGTCCAGTCATAGTCGTCACTGTTGGGCCCGCAGGCAATTTTAAACAGCCGGTTGTCCCCATAGTTCCGGCAATAGGTCTGGTACCGGCGGAACTGGTCGGCATAAAAGGCCGGGCGCATATTGCCCCCGCAGCCCCAGTTCTCGTTGCCCACCCCAAAGTACCGCAGTTCCCAGGGCTCCTTGCGGCCGTTCTGTTCCCGCAGCAAAGCCATGGGGGATACCCCGTCAAAGGTCATGTACTCCACCCACTCGCTCATCTCCTGCACCGTGCCGCTGCCCAGGTTGCCGTTGATGTACGGCGCGCAGCCCACCTGCCGGCACAGTTCCATAAACTCGTGGGTGCCAAAGGCGTTGTCCTCCACCACCCCGCCCCAGTGGGTGTTCACCATCCGTTTGCGGCTTTCCCTGGGGCCAATGCCGTCTTTCCAGTGGTACTCGTCGGCAAAGCAGCCGCCCGGCCAGCGCAGCACAGGCAGCCGGATGGCCCGCAGGGCCTCCACCACGTCGGTGCGCATCCCGTTCACGTTGGGTATGGGGGAGCCCTCCCCCACAAACAGGCCGTTATAAATGCACCGCCCCAAATGCTCCGAGAAGTTGCCGTAAATGTTCCGGTTGATAGTCCCCTTCCTGTCCAGTGTGTTCACAATGATCCTCTGCATATTGCCTCTCCTTTCCTGTTGCAGCCGCGTAACCCCGCAGCCGTGTCATCTTCGGCGTGGCAGCGCCACACCCCTTCCAAACCCGCTGGAGGGAGGTATGGCGAACCGCCCCCCCTCCCGTCCGGCATATCCGCAACGATCCTCTGCCTACTGCCTCTCCTTTCCTGTTGCAGCCGCGTAACCCCGCAGCCGTGTCATCTTCGGCGTGGCAGCGCCACACCCCTTCCAAACCCGCTGGAGGGAGGTATGGCGAACCGCCCCCCTCCCGTCCGGCATATCCGCAACGATCCTCTGCCTCCTGCCACCCTTTTCCCGTTGCAGCCGCGTAACCCCGCAGCCGTGTCATCTTCGACGTGGCAGCGCCACACCCCTTCCAAACCCGCTGGAGGGAGGTATGGCGAACCGCCCCCCTCCCGTCCGGCATATCCGCAACGATCCTCTGCCTCCTGCCACCCTTTTCCCGTTGCAGCCGCGTAACCCCGCAGCCGTGTCATCTTCGACGTGGCAGCGCCACACCCCTTCCAAACCCGCTGGAGGGAGGTATGGCGAACCGCCCCCCTCCCGTCCGGCATATCCGCAACGATCCTCTGCCTCCTGCCACCCTTTTCCCGTTGCAGCC
>NZ_JAWXXJ010000033.1:0-30246 GCF_034335085.1 Acutalibacter caecimuris
CGGGTGGGTGGGGCGATGCCGTGGACGTGGGCAAGCCGGCCCAGGCACCACGCAGTGGCACCCCTTGCGCTGGTACGGACAAGAGGCTGAAAAATCCCTTTGTGGGAAGCAAATAAAGTGACGAAGGATCTTATATATTTATATGGAAAGGCAGGTGGTCGCAATGACCATCAAAGAACTGGCCGGGCTATGCGGCTGGAAACTGCTGGCCGGGGAGGACGGCCAGGACAACCCGGTAGAGGGCTGCTATGTAGGCGACCTGCTGAGCTGGGTGATGGGCCGGGCCCAGAGCGGCAATGTATGGCTGACGGTGATGGGCAACCTGAACGCCATTGCCGTGGCAGCGCTGGCAGACACCAGCGGCATTGTGCTGTGTGAGGACTCTGCCCTGGACGCGGACGCCAAAAAACGGGCGGATATGCAGGGCATCCCGGTGTACGGCTGCGAACCGAACCTGTACCAGACCGCCATAAAGGTGTATGAAGCCCTGGAACCAGCGCCATGAGGGAGTACGCCTATGATCTGCACATCCACTCCTGCCTTTCACCTTGCGGCGACAACGACATGACCCCCAACAACCTGGTGGGCATGGCGGCGATGATGGGGCTGGAGGTCATTGCCATAACCGACCACAACACCTGTAAAAACGCCCCGGCTGTGATGCAGGTGGCAAAGGAGGCGGGGATATTGGCGGTGCCGGGCATGGAACTGTGCACGGCCGAAGAGGCCCATGTGGTCTGCCTGTTTGAAACGCTGGAGGGGGCTATGGACTTTGACCGGTACATAGAACAGAATATGCCGCACATCCAGAATAAGGCGGAGATATTTGGGGAGCAGCGGATATTGGATGCCAACGACCAGATGGCCGGCACCCTGGACAGCCTGCTGCTGGTGGCCTCTTCTATAAGCGCCGACCAGGTGAAGGGCCTGTGCCAGCAGTATGGGGGTACGGCGTTTCCGGCCCATGTGGACCGGGACTCGTACAGCGTGATCGCGTCGCTGGGGAGCATCCCCCCGGAGGGGGGGTACACGGTGGCCGAGGTGACCAGGGAATGTGACCTGGCGGCCTTACAGGCCCAGTACCCGGAGTTGAAGGGCATGGGCATTGTGCGGGACTCGGACAGCCACTATTTGGAAGCGCTGGCTACATCGGAGGCGCGGAAAATTGCCCTGCCGGAGCGCTCGGCGGCGGCTTTGCTGGAGGTGCTGGGGACAGGGGCTATCCGGTGCGCAGGAGGGTAGGGGCCCTTTGCCGCCTTTGCCGGGGCGGGCGTTTGGGCGCAGACCGGTATGCGTCGTTTGATATCGATAGCGGATATCGATATTGTGGTAACTATTACCAGATGTATCGATAAAAGATGTTGGAAATTGTTGTTCTTTTGCGGATGATTCCTTTTTAGAATTATAATCCGCGGCAGTTTTGATATATTTATACTATTCCAAGCAGTAAGAAAGGAAGATGGTCGATTTATGCAAAAACGTATCAGCAGCCTGCCTTTCCATGATACCGCGGAACAGGCGCAAAAGCTCGACACGGTAATAGCTGGGCTGAAGGGCCAGGCCGGGGCAGTGATGCCGGCTTTGCACCAGGCTCAGGAGATTTATGGATACCTGCCCCTGGAGGTGCAGAAGAAGATTGCCGACGGCCTGGAAGTGCCGCTGGAAGAGGTTTACGGGGTGTCCACGTTCTACTCCCAGTTCAGCCTGACCCCCAAGGGGCGCAACCATATCTCGGTGTGCCTGGGCACGGCCTGCTACGTGAAGGGGGCCGATAAGGTGCTGGACCGTATTGTGGAGAAACTGGGCATTCAGCCGGAGGAGTGCACGGAGGATGGGCTATTCAGCCTGACGGCTTGCCGGTGCATTGGCGCCTGCGGCCTGGCCCCGGTTATGATGATCAACGAGGACGTGTACGGCCGCCTGGTGCCGGAGGACGTGGACGGCATTTTGGAGAAGTACGCCGAGTAAGCCACGGGCCGGCGGGTGGCAAAGGAAAGGGAAAGCCATGAGCGACGCGCAGTGGAGGGTGTCCCTGGAACTTTTGGCCCAACTGGTGGAAACCAAGGCAGACACAGGCGAGGAGGCCGCCGGGATTATCCGGGAGGCAAAAAAAGAAGTGGAATGGTGGTCTATGTTCAGGAAAGACCAGTAAGGAGGCTGCCATGCGGGAACTTTCTTTGAACGTAATGGATATAGCACAGAACTCTATTACAGCGGGGGCCAGCCTGATTACCATTGCGGTGGAAGAGGATGTGGCGGGGGACACCCTGTCCATCAGCATCAGCGACAATGGCAAGGGGATGACGCCCGAACAGGTGGCGCACGTGACCGACCCGTTTTTTACCACCCGCACCACCCGAAGCGTGGGGCTGGGGGTACCGCTTTTTAAGATGGAGGCGGAGATGACCGGGGGGCATTTCAGCATCCAGTCAGTGGTGGGGGAAGGCACCACGACCACGGCGGTGTTCAAGCCCTCCAGCGTGGACATGATACCGCTGGGGGACATCAACGGCACGGTGGGGATGCTGGTGATGATGAACCCGGAGTTGGACTTTGTCTACAGCCGGCGGATACGGCCGGCAGAGGGGGAAGAGCGGGAATTTGCGCTGCGCACCACGGAACTGCGGGCGGTGCTGGGGGAGGACGTGCCCCTGAACGCGCCGGATGTGACCCAGTGGGTAAAGGAGTTTCTGGAAGAGAACACAGCGGAACTGCTGGGGGAGGCAGGCGGCTGAAGGCGAGGCCGGATGTGTGAAACCTGCCCCAGGATGCAAGCCTGAAGGGCCAGCGAGCAGGGCGCCCGCACTTGGCGCCCGGAGAGCCCGAAAGGCGGCGAGCGAGCGGCCGGGACGGCCCGGCCCGGATCAGGCGATAAGCTTTATCAATATGAAAGGAGCCAGTTATATATGAAATCATTAGCAGAACTGCAGGCGATCCGTGACAAGGCCCGTGCCTCTGTCAATATCCGCGAGAACGCCGAGGCCGAAACCAGGGTACTGGTGGGTATGGCCACCTGCGGCATTGCCGCCGGGGCCCGCCCGGTACTGACCGCCTTTGTGGAGGAAGTGGCCAAGAGAGGGCTGAAAGACACAATGGTGACGCAGACAGGCTGCATTGGAATATGCCAGTATGAGCCGGTGGTAGAGATCATCACCCCGGGCCAGGAGAAGGTTACGTATGTGAAAATGACCCCTGAGAAGGCCGTGCGCGTGGTCAACGACCATTTGGTGAACGGCAATGTGGTTACGGAATATACCATTGGCGCCAATGCCATCGGCGCGAAGTAAGAGAAGGAGGATATAACCTATGTTTCGATCTAACGTGCTGGTCTGCGGCGGCACCGGCTGCACCTCCTCTAACAGTGAGCAGATCATCGAAAAGCTCAATGAGGAGATCAAGGCCCAGGGCCTGGAAAAAGAAGTGAACGTGATCCGCACCGGCTGCTTTGGCCTGTGCGCGCTGGGCCCCATTATGGTGGTGTACCCTGAGGGCGCGTTCTATAGCCGCGTTACAGTGGATGACGTGCCGGAGATCGTTTCCGAGCACCTGCTGAAGGGCCGTATCGTCACCCGCCTGCTGTACCAGGAAACGGTGGTGGACGAGAACACCACAAAGAGCCTGAATGAAACGACCTTCTACGCCAAGCAGATGCGGATTGCCCTGCGCAACTGCGGCGTTATCAACCCGGAACTGATTGACGAGTACATTGCCCAGGACGGCTACGCGGCGCTGGGCAAGGTGCTGACCGAGATGACCCCCCAACAGGTGATTGACACCATGCTGGCATCCGGCCTGCGGGGCCGGGGCGGCGCCGGGTTCCCCACGGGCCTGAAGTGGAAGTTTGCGGCGGCCAACCAGGCTGACCAGAAGTATGCCTGCTGCAACGCCGACGAGGGCGACCCGGGCGCGTTTATGGACCGGTCTGTGCTGGAGGGCGACCCCCACAGCGTGCTGGAGGCCATGGCCATTGCCGGCTATGCCATTGGGGCCAGCCAGGGCTACATCTACATTCGGGCCGAGTATCCCATTGCGGTAAAGCGGTTGCAGATCGCCATTAACCAGGCCAGGGAGTACGGGCTGCTGGGCAAGAATATCTTTGATTCCGGCTTTGATTTTGATATTGATATCCGTTTGGGCGCGGGCGCTTTTGTGTGCGGCGAGGAAACCGCGCTGATGACCTCGATTGAGGGCAAGCGGGGCGAGCCCAGGGTGCGGCCCCCCTTCCCGGCGCTGAAGGGCCTGTTCGGCAAGCCAACGGTGCTGAACAACGTGGAAACCTATGCCAATATCCCCCAGATCATTTTGAAGGGCGCGGACTGGTTCAAGTCTATTGGCACGGAGAAGTCCCCCGGCACCAAGGTGTTTGCTTTGGGCGGCAAGATTACCAACACAGGCCTGGTGGAAGTGCCCATGGGCACCACCCTGCGGGAAGTGGTGGAGGACATTGGCGGCGGCGTGCCCGGCGGCCACCAATTTAAAGCGGCCCAGACCGGCGGCCCCTCCGGCGGGTGCATCCCGGCCAGCCTCATCGACACCCCCATTGACTATGACAACCTGATCGCCATCGGTTCCATGATGGGCTCCGGCGGGTTGATTGTTATGGACGAAACCACCTGCATGGTGGATATCGCCAAATTCTTCCTGGAGTTTACGGTAGACGAGAGCTGCGGCAAGTGCACCCCCTGCCGGGTGGGCACGAAACGCCTGTTGGAGATTTTGGATAAGATCACCAAGGGCAACGGCACCATGGAGGACATCGACAAGATGGAGGAGCTGTGCTACTACATCAAGGAGAACTCCCTGTGCGGCCTGGGCCAGACGGCCCCCAACCCGGTGCTTTCGACCCTGAAGTACTTCCGGGACGAGTATGAGGCCCATGTGAAGGAGCACCGCTGCCCGGCCGGGGCCTGCAAGGCGCTGACCAACTTCCATATTGAGGCTGACAAGTGCAAGGGCTGCACCCTGTGCGCCCGTAACTGCCCGGTGGGCGCCATCTCCGGTAAGGTGAAGGAGGCCCATGTCATCGACACCGAGAAGTGCATTAAGTGCGGCGTGTGCATGGAGAAGTGTAAGTTCAACGCCGTTGTGAAGAAGTAACCGGGGCGTAGCTGCGGGCCTGCCGGGCTGTGGCGCAAAGCCCCCGGACATACCCGATGAAGAGTCCCCACGATAATCCCGAAAGGAATGATGATAAGTCTATGGATATGGTCAACGTTAAAATCAACGGCGTGGACTATCAGGTGCCGAAGGACGCGACGATCCTGGAGGCCGCGCGCCATGCGGGCATTGATATACCCACCCTGTGCTATTTAAAGGACATCAACCAGATTGGCGCGTGCCGGATGTGCATGGTGGAAGTGAAGGGCGCGCGCTCCCTGGCGGCGGCCTGCGTGTACCCGGTGAACGACGGGATGGAGATTTTCACCAACTCGCCGAAGGTGCAGGAGTCCCGGAAGATGACCTTGGAACTGCTGCTGTCTGTGCATGAGCGCAAGTGCCTGACCTGTGAGCGTAGCGGCAACTGCGAACTGCAAAAGCTGTGCGCCGACATGGGCATTGAGGAGGACAGCCGCTTTGAGGGCGCCATGCCCGCAGGCAACAAGGACCTGTCTACCCAGTACCTGGAGCGCAACAACGCCAAGTGCGTGCTGTGCCGCCGGTGCGTGGCCGCCTGCCAGAACCAGCACGTGGCGGTCATCGGCCCCAATAACCGTGGCTTTGACACGGAGATCGGCTGTGCCTTTGAGAACCCCTTGAACGCGGTATCTTGCGTGGCCTGCGGCCAGTGCATTGTCAGTTGCCCCACCGGGGCCCTGACCGAGAAGGACAACACCCAGGAGGTCATCAACGCCATCAACGACCCGGAGAAGATCGTCATCGTGCAAACCGCCCCGGCGGTGCGCGCGGCTTTGGGCGAGGAGTTCGGCCTACCCATTGGCACCAATGTGGAGGGCAAAATGGCCGCTGCCCTGCGCCGCCTGGGCTTTGACAAGGTGTTTGACACGGATTTCGGCGCGGATATGACCATTATGGAGGAGGCCCACGAGTTTATCGACCGGGTGAAAAACGGCGGTACCCTGCCCATGATCACCTCCTGCTCCCCGGGGTGGATCAAGTTCTGCGAGCACTATTACCCCGACCTGCTGGAGCACCTGTCCAGTTGCAAATCTCCCCAGAACATGACCGGCGCCCTGATCAAGACCTGGTATGCCGAGAGGGAGAACCTGGACCCCCAGAAGATCGTTTCTGTTTCCGTTATGCCCTGCACGGCCAAGAAGTTTGAGATCAAGCGGGAGGACGAGGCTGCCGCCGGTTTGCCGGATGTGGACATCAGCCTGACTACGCGGGAGCTGGCAAGGCTGATTAAGAAGGCCCAGTTGAACTTTACCGCCCTGCCTGACGAGCAGTTTGACGACGCGATGGGCGTTTCCACCGGCGCGGCGGTGATCTTTGGCGCCACCGGCGGCGTGATGGAGGCCGCTTTGCGTACCGCTGCCGACGTGCTGACCGGCGAAAGCCAGGATTCCATCGAGTACAAGGAGATCCGGGGCACCGAGGGCATTAAAGAGGCGGTGTACAAGGTGGCCGGCATGGATGTGAAGGTGGCGGTAGCCAGCGGCCTGAGCAATGCCGACAAGATTTTGAAGAAGGTACGGGCCGGCGAGGCGGATTACCAGTTCATCGAGATTATGTGCTGCCCAGGCGGCTGCGTGAACGGTGGCGGCCAGCCTGTACAGAGCGCCAATACCTGGGCTTACAATGACATCAAGACCCTGCGTGCCAAGGCCCTGTATGACCAGGATAAGGCCATGCCCCTGCGCAAGTCCCACGACAGCCCCGCGGTGAAGAAGTGCTACGAGGAATTCTTGGGGGAGCCCGGCAGCCATAAGGCCCACGAGATTTTGCATACCAGCTATGTGAAACGGGGCAACCAGTTCTAAGATAACAGTTGGATAGAGATGGCCCCGGGCCCGGCATTGCCGGGCCCGGTTTTTTTGCCCGCCGGGGGAGGGCGCCGGCTTAAGAAGGAAATGGATGGAAGGGTAGCGGGCGCCGGCTCAACCGGGCCGGCCCTGCTTTTGAACGAAAACGATAGGAGGGGTTATGAAGTATATCGTATGGGATTGGAACGGCACCCTGCTGGACGATGTGCCCGTGTGTGTGGCGGTTATGAACGGGATGCTGGAGCGGCGGGGCCTGCCGGTTTTGACGGTGGAGCGATACCGGGAGATCTTCACCTTTCCGGTGGAGGGGTACTACCGGGCGGCCGGGCTGGATTTGGAGCGGGAGGCCTTCCCGGTGCTGGCGGAGGAGTACATTACCGAATATAACCGGCGGGCCCTGGGCTGCGGGCTGTACCCCGGCGCGGTGGAAACATTGGCCCGTATGGAGGCGCTGGGCTACACCCAACTGCTGGTATCGGCCTCTCAGCGGCAGGCCCTGGCAGAGCAGGTGGCGGGCTGCGGGGTAGGAGGATGGTTCCGGGCGGTACTGGGGATAGGGGACTATCTGGCTGTGGGGAAAGCCGGGCTGGCGGGGGCATACCTACAGGAGCAGGGGGCTGCCCCGGCAGATGCGCTTTTTGTGGGGGACACCCTGCACGACTGGGAAGTGGCCGCGGGGCTGGGCTGCCGCTGTGTGCTGGTGGCAGGGGGGCACCAGAGTGTGGAAAGGCTTAGGCAAAGCGGGGCGGTTGTTGTGGCCGGCATAGGGATGCTGGAAAGGGCCATCAGCCTATAAAATCAGGTGAAAACACCGGGATCAGGGACAGAAAGCCCTGGGCCCAGTGTTTTTGCCTGCCGGGGACAGCAGGTCAGGGGCCGGGGGATGCAGGTGGGGTAAAACCCCTTGCGTTGCCCGGAAGAAACCGCTATACTGGGGCTGTGGCCACAAAACCGGACAGGAAAGGAGCGGGCTATGAAGATCAGGATAGAAGAGGAGCCAAGCCTTGAGGAGGCGGAGGTGGTGATCCGCTGCCGGCCGGGGGACAGCCAGGCGGCACGCCTGTTGGCGGTGCTGGGAGAGTTGCAGCCGGCCCGGAAACTTACCGGGACCAGGGAGGGCCAAACCTACCTGCTGGACACCGGGGAAGTGCTGTACATCGATACGGTGGATAAGAGGACATTCCTATATACCCGCGAGGCTGTATATGAGAGCGAATTGCGGCTTTACGAACTGGAGGCGCGGCTGAAGGGCCAGGACTTTTTCCGGGCCAGCAAGTCGGCGCTGGTGAATTTTAACGCCATACAGTCCCTGCGGCCGGACCTGGGCGGGCGGCTGCGGCTGACCATGCAGGGCGGCGAGGCGGTCTATGTTTCCCGGCAGTATGCGCCAGGGCTGAAGGAGCGGCTGGGGCTATGACGGGTACCCATCCTATATATAATGAAAGGAGATACCGATGAAGAAACTGATAAAGACGGTAATGGAACTGAAAAGCTGGATATGCCTGAGTTTTACGGCCGCGATGCTGATCTACCTTACTGTGGAGTTTGTGCGGGCCTGCCTGGACGGCCACGGTGGGCTGGGGGAGATCTGGGAGGCGTTTGCAGGGGGCAGGATGCAGTATGGGCTGATTTTGCAACTGTTCACCCTGTGCGCGTGCATCAGCCTGCTGCAATATGTGTTTTTCTCCGGCAGGGTGCTGAAAAAGCCCAGCTATAGCCTGCGTATGGCGGTGTTTGCGGTGCTGTGCTTTGGGCTGTGCGTGCTGTTTGCCGGTGTGTGCCGGTGGTTCCCCATGGGGTACCCTGGCGCATGGGTCAGCTTTACGGTGATTTTTTTAGTGGCTTTTGGGGGCATTAGCCTGGGGTTTGAATTGTACTACCGGGCTGTGGGCGTAAAGTACGACGCGGCCCTGGGCAGGCGGCAAAGTGAGGGGAAAAATGACGAATCGATGAACAAAACGTAACATTAAAAAAACTCTTTCCCATAGGGGTTGACAAGCCCGGCAGTTGGAGCTATAATGTTTACGTTGTATTGTAACATCTACGACGCACACCCCTGCCTTTTCGGCGGATGGGAGGGATATGAATGGCTGAGATACGGCTCAAGGAAAACGAGTCTCTGGACAGTGCCTTGCGGCGCTTTAAGAAACAGTGCGCACGCGCCGGCGTGATCCAGGAGGTTCGCAAGCGCGAGGCTTATGAAAAGCCCTCGGTAAAGCGCAAGAAAAAGTCCGAGGCGGCCCGCAAGCGGAAGTATAAGTAAGGTCTGACAGCAAGACCCGGTAGGGGGACAGGCATAAGGCGTGCGGGGCACGCCATACGCCTGTATGGGTTTTGGGGCCGGGCATAGCATCAGGGATTGGGTGGCCGTTTATGAGAGCGTGTGGGTTCTCCATATGCTTTCAGGTTACAAACCTGAAAGAAAGCGGGCAGCTTGCCCGCTTTTTTGTTCCCGACAAGGAGGACCAATATGGGTATTTTTACACCGGCTACCCTTTGCGGCCGGGTTACGGACATTACCCCGGCGGCTTTGCGGGGCCTGGGGGCCCAGGCCGTGCTGCTGGATGTGGACAACACCGTGGCGGCCTATACCTCCCACCAGCCGTTGCCTGGGGCAATCGCCTGGGCACAGGGGCTGGTGCAGGCGGGGTTTAAGGTGGTTATCGTATCAAACAACTACAAAAAGCGGGTAAGCGCGTTTGCCGCCCGTTTTGGGCTGCCCTGCATCAGCTTTGCCCTAAAGCCCCTGCCTTTTGGCTATTTGCGGGCGGCCCGGCTGCTGAAGGTACCGCCCCGCCGCTGCGTGGTGATAGGCGACCAGATCTTTACCGATGTGCTGGGGGCCAACCTGTGCGGTATGCGCTCTGTTTTGCTGACCCCGCTGGAGCCGGAGGAAGGGTTTACCTTCCGGGTGCGGCGGTATTTGGAACGGGGCTTGCGGCAGCGGTTTTCGGCGGAATTCCATGATGCGGGGCACGGAAATCGTGATAGGATGAAAGGATGATTTGAGATGAAAAACCCCATTGAGCGGATTGCGGAAAAGCTGATTGGTACGGACAGCCAGAAGGCCATTATGGTCTATTCGGAGCGGAACCGCCGGTATTTTACCGGGTTCCCGTCTGACGCGGGGGCGCTGCTGATCACGGCGGGGGAGGCCTATCTGTTACAGGACTTCCGCTATGAGGAGGCGGCCAGCTACTCGGCCAAAAACTGCACGGTGGTCGGCTTTACGGACTTTAAGGAGAAACTCTGCGAACTGCTGGAAAAGCACGGGGCCAAGCAGGTGTACATGGAGGTTAACAAGCTTTCGGTGGCGGACGCCCGGATTTTTGAAAAGCTGTTCCAGGAGCATGGCATGGAGGCTGTGTTGGACGACACCCTGGACAAGGCCATCAAGGAGCAGCGGATGATCAAGTCCCCGGAGGAGGTGGCTAGGATCGAGGCCGCCCAGGCTATTACCGACGCGGCGTACGAACATATCCTGCCCTTTATCAAGGAGGGCGTGACCGAGCGGGCGTTGGCTTTGGAGATCGAGTTCTTTATGCGCAACAACGGGGCCGAGGCCGTGGCCTTTGACCTGATTGTGGCCGCGGGCAAAAGCGGCTCCCAGTGCCACGCGGTACCCGGCATGAATACGGTGCAGAAGGGCGATTTCATCACGATGGACACCGGCGCCATGCTGGACGGCTACCATTCTGACATGACCCGCACAGTGGCCCTGGGCCATGTGAGCGACGAGCAGCGGAAGGTTTATGAAACCGTGTTGCAGGCACAGTTGGCGGTTATCGACGCGGTGAAACCCGGTATGCTGTGCTGCGACGTGGACAAGATCGCCCGGGACATTATTGAAAAGGACTACCCCGGCACCTTTGGGCACGGGCTGGGCCATGGGGTGGGCTTTGAAATTCACGAATGGCCGGCGTTCTCCCACCGGGACAAGACCCCCTGCGCGCCGGGCATGGTGATCACCGACGAGCCGGGCATCTACGTGCCCGCCAAGTATGGGGTACGCATTGAAGATATGCTGCTGGTAACAGAGGACGGCTGCCGGAGCCTTACCAAGTCGCCGAAAGAACTGGTGGAACTGTAAGGCAGCAGGCCGGAAAGCCGGGGCAGGCCCACGCCGCAGCGGGCGGCTGGGTGCGCGCCCGGCAAAAAGGGAAAAATGTGTGGATTTTCCTTGAATTTAGCGGCAGAATATATTAGAATAAAGAGAGAATGAGCAGGCAAGAATATTTGGGAGGTTTTTTTATGGTAACGGCAGGCGATTTCAGGAACGGCGTAACCTTTGAGATGGATGGGAACGTGTTCTCCATCATTGAGTTCCAGCACGTAAAGCCGGGTAAGGGCGCGGCCTTTGTGCGCACGAAGATCCGCAATGTGATCTCCGGGGCAGTGACCGAGCGGACGTTCAACCCCAGCGACAAATTCCCCACCGCGTTTATTGAGCGCAAGGATATGCAGTACCTGTACAGCGACGGCGACCTGTACTACTTTATGGATACGGAAAGCTATGAGCAGATCCCGATCAACAAGTCGGAGCTTTCTGACAACTTTAAGTTTGTGAAGGAAAACATGGAGTGCAAGGTGCTGTCTTACAAGGGCAATGTGTTTGGCGTAGAGCCCCCCAACTTTGTGGAACTGGAGATCAGCAAGACCGAGCCTGGTGTGAAGGGCGACACGGCGACCAACACCCTGAAACCCGCTACGCTGGAAACCGGCGCGGAGATCCGGGTGCCGCTGTTCATCAACGAGGGCGAAATGGTGCGCATTGACACCCGCACGGGCGAGTATATGGAGCGCGCCTGAGCGGACAGGGCATGATAAGCATTAGGCTGAAAACAGAAAGAATGAGGTAAAATTATGACAAATAGTGAGCGGGCATCCTATATCAGGGGCATGATGGACGGCATGGAACTGGACACCAACGCCAAAGAAACCAAGCTGTTCCACGCTATGGCTGAGTTGCTGTCTGAGTTGAGCACCACAGTGGATGAACTGGAGGACGAACTGAGCGAGTTGGCCGAGCAGGTGGATGAGGTAGACCGGGACCTAGGCGACCTGGAAGAAGAGTATTACGGGTTGGACGACGAGGACTGCGGGTGCCACCACCATGACGAGGGGGAGGGCTGCGGCTGCCACCATCACGGCGGTGGGGAAGGCTGTGGCTGCCACCACCATCATGAGGCCATATTTGAGGCCATTTGCCCCAACTGCGGGGAAAATATTGAGCTGACCGAGGAGATGTTGGCCGAGGAGCAGATGCTCTGCCCCAACTGTGGCGAAACCCTGGAATTTGACTTCGATGACGAGGACGACTTCGAGGAGGAAGAGGGGGAAAGCGCCGGCGAGGAGAGCAGCGAGGAATAACCTGCTGTGGCCCCTCGGTGCAAAGTCTGTCTTGACAAACCGGGCAGAAAATGGTAGAATATCTCCGTTATGGGGGAGTAGTCGGCTGTGCGCAGGTGGACTGCGGCAGCAGCTAGGCCAACAATCATGGGCAGGCGGCCCTGCCCTGGTTTAGCTTGAAACGACCAGACCTGTGCGGCTGTGGCTTTATGCCCAGCGGCGCAGGTCTGTTTTTTATACAGTGGGGTTTGGGGCATACTAACCCCATACCAAAACACTAAAATGCAAAAAAGAGAGGAAGAGGCAAATGGAATTTCTGTGGGAGGGCCTGTTATCCGTTACCTGGCAGCAGGCCGTGATGTACCTGGTAGGGGCGGTGCTGATCTGGCTGGCGATTAAGAAGGACTACGAGCCGGCCCTTTTGCTGCCCATGGGCTTTGGGGCTATTTTGGTGAACCTGCCCCTCTCCGGCGTGCTGAACCAGACCATGCAGGGCGTGGGGGAAACCCAGGGTATCATCCAGTGGCTATTTGAAACGGGCATTGAGGCGTCGGAGGCGTTCCCCCTGCTGCTGTTTATCGGCATTGGGGCCATGATCGACTTTGGGCCCCTGCTCTCCAACCCCAAGATGTTTTTGTTTGGGGCGGCGGCGCAGTTTGGCATCTTCCTCACCATTGTGGTGGCGGTGGTGTTGGGGTTCGATATCCGGGACGCGGCCAGCATCGGCATTATTGGCGCGGCGGACGGGCCTACCTCCATTTTGGTAAGCCAGGTGCTCCGCTCCAGCTATATCGGGCCCATTGCGGTGGCGGCATACTCCTATATGGCCCTGGTGCCCATTATCCAGCCGATGGCCATCAAGGCGGTGACCACCAGGAAGGAGCGCTGCATCCGTATGGAGTACCGGCCCAATGCCGTGAGCAAGACCACCCGGATCCTGTTCCCGATCATCGTCACCATTGTGGCCGGGCTGGTGGCGCCGGCCTCGGTAAGCCTGGTGGGTTTTTTGATGTTCGGCAACCTGATACGGGAGTGCGGGGTGCTTAACCGGCTCTCGGAAACAGCCCAGAACGACCTGGCCAACCTGGTGACGCTGTTGCTGGGTATCACGATCTCTTTCTCCATGCAGGCAGAGCGGTTTGTGACCGTGGAAACCCTGATGATCATGGCCCTGGGGCTGTTCGCCTTTATCTTTGACACGGTGGGCGGCGTACTGTTTGCCAAGCTGCTGAACCTGTTCAGCAAGAACAAGATCAACCCCATGATCGGCGCGGCGGGCATTTCGGCGTTCCCTATGTCCGCCCGAGTAGTGGAAAAGATGGGGATAGCGGAGGACAACCAGAACCACCTGCTGATGCACGCGGTGGGCGCCAATGTGTCCGGGCAGATCGCCTCGGCGGTGGCTGGCGGCATTGTGCTGGGATTTTTCATGTGAGAGGAGGAGGGCGTTATGGTATGCAAGCAATTACTGGATGTTTCGGTTGGCATGATTGGCGGTGCGGACGGCCTTACCAGTGTTTTTGTTGGGGGCAGCCTGCCCGCTGACCTGGCCGAGGCCCTGCGCATTATGGGCAACGGGATGCTGGGCATCTTTGTGGTGATCGGGCTGATTGCCATGATTGTGGCGCTGTTGGGCCGCATGGGCAACGGGCGCCCCTGAGCCTGCTGCGGTTAAGTGGATAGGGAAAGCGCGCCGGCGGCCCTGGGCCTGGGCGCGCTTTTTTGCCGCCCTCCGTTTGCAGGAGCGCCCGGCCGCTCCTGGCAAAGGGTGGTGGGATTTCTAAGAACTAGCCTGCTATAGGGGGCTGGTTTCCCTGTTTTTTGCAGGAAACTATGTTTTTCTTGCGCTTTTCCCCATTTTGCGATATAATGATTACTGTTATCTGCTATCATACCAAATTGTTGAGGAGCGCTTTTTATGGACAAACAGCTTACCATCTGGCTCGTGATCGGTATCTATGCCATTTTTATGCTGGCGGTGGGGATCCTCTACTCCCGCAAGGGCAGCGATATGGCCGCCTTTACGGTAGGCGGCCGCAGTGCCGGGGCGTGGATCTCTGCCCTTTCTTACGGTACTGCCTATTTTTCGGCCGTTATGTTCATCGGCTATTCCGGCGGCTCCGGCTGGAGCTACGGCCTGTGGAGCGTGCTGGTGGGCATTGGCAACGCGGTATTCGGTTCGTTGCTGGCCTGGCTGGTGCTGGCCAACCGCACCCGCGCCGTTACCCGGCAATTCGACATCAAGTCCATGCCCCAGCTTTTCGAAAAACGCTTTGGCAGCCCGGCCATGCGGCTTTTTGCCTGTGTGGTGATCTTCCTGTTCCTGATCCCCTACTCGGCCTCTGTGTACAAGGGGCTTACCAGCGTGTGTTCGGTGATCCTGGGCATTAACGAGCAGGTCTGCATGATCATGATTGCCATTGCCTCGGCCCTGCTGCTGGTGCTGGGCGGGTATATTGCCACCCTGAAGGCGGACTTTGTACAGGGCTTTGTGATGATGGTGGGGGTGTCCGCGCTGATCGTGCTGGTGGTGCTCTCCCCCCAGGTAGGCGGGCTCAGCGCAGGCATGGGCAGGATGGCGGCATATATGCGCGCCCATGAGATGGCCCCCCTCTCCGGCAAGGCGGCGCTGGCCCTGGTGTCTACCATCCTGATGACCAGCTTTGGTACCTGGGGCCTGCCCCAGATGGTGCACAAGTATTATGGCATCCGGGACAGCCGGGAGGTCAGGCGGGGTACGGTGATCTCCACCGTGTTTGCCCTGCTGGTGGCCGGGGGCGGGTACTTTATCGGGTCCTTTTCCCACCTGTTTTTCGGCGACGCCATGCCGGAGGGCGGCAAGGACTTCCTGGTCCCCCTGATGTTGGACACGGCTGGGCTGCCCAACCTGCTGATCGGTGTGATCCTGGTGCTGCTGATTTCCGCTTCCGTGTCTACCCTGTCCAGCATCACCCTGACAGCCTGCTCGACGGTGTCTATGGATCTGGTCAAGCCCCTGCTGGACAAAGGGGGTAAAAAAATGGACGACCAGAACCTTACGGCCCTCACCCGGATCCTGTGCCTGGTGTTTGTGGTGCTCAGCTACTTTATTGCCAACTACCCTACGCCGATTTTGGAAATGATGTCCTATTCCTGGGGGATCATCTCTGGGTCTTTCCTGGCCCCCTACCTGCTGTCGCTGTACTGGAAGGGCGTCAACCGTACAGGGGCCTGGGCCGGGATGCTGGGAGGCTTTTTAACGGCCTTTCTGCCCGCGGCGGCCTCCGGGTTCACCACCCCGGACGGGCCCTTGTTTGCCTGCCTGGCCATGGTGGTAAGCTTTGCGCTCTGCTTTGCTGGCAGTAAGCTGGCCGCCGCCTTTCGGTGGCCTGGCTGGGAGGCCCAGGAGGGGTTTGTGCAGGCCGCCGGCTCCCCGGCGGACGGAGGGCATAAGGCGCGAAAAAGCCCTTGACTTTTATGGCATAAAGGCATACAATGGCCGTAAGCACGGCAAATAATTTGAGAGCGAGGATAAGAGATGCAGGACAAATACTTAGGCATGACCCCGCCTATGGGGTGGAACTCCTGGAATACCTTTACCTGGAACATCAACGATGGGCTGATTCGGGAAACCGCGGACGCCATGGTAAGCACCGGGTTGCGGGACGCTGGGTACGAGTATGTGGTCATTGACGACTGCTGGAGCCTGAAACAGCGCAACGGGCAGGGCGAACTGGTGCCTGACCCGGAGAAGTTCCCCAACGGCATGAAGGCCGTGGCCGACTACGTGCACAGCAAGGGGCTGAAGTTTGGTATGTATTCCTGCGACGGCACCCATACCTGCGCGGGGTACCCCGGCAGCTTTGAGCATGAGTTCCAGGACGCTGCCACCTTTGCCAGTTGGGGTGTGGATTACCTGAAATACGACAACTGCTACAAGCCCCGGCATATGGACGGCGAAATGCTGTATAAGCGTATGAGCCTGGCCCTGCGCAACTGCGGGCGGGATATCCTGTTCTCTGCCTGCAACTGGGGCCATGACGATGTGTGGAGCTGGATCCAGGGCAGCGGGGCCCAGATGTTCCGCTCTACCGGCGACATCCAGGACAACTGGGCGTCTATCAAAAACCTGGCCCTGTCCCAGATGGACAAGACCGCGTTCTCCGGCCCCTTCTGCCACAATGACATTGATATGCTGGTGGTGGGGATGCACGGGGGCAGTAACAATGAGTTTATTGCCAGCGTGTTGGGCGGCTGCAATGACGTGGAGTACCGCACCCATTTCTCCCTGTGGGCCATTATGAACTCCCCCCTGATGATCGGCTGCGATATCCGCAAAATGAGCGACTACACCAAAGAAACGCTGACCAACCCGGATATCATCGCCATCAACCAGGATATTGAGTGCCGGGGGCCCTATGTGGTGCCTGGCGCTGACCCGACTGCGCTGATGTCCCTGGTCAAGCCCATGAGTGACGGCAGCCTGGCGATTGGTATGTTCAACCTGGGCGACGCCAGGGCGGAGATCAACCTGCCCTTCTGGGATATGGGTATTCCGGCTGCCGCGGGCATTGGCCTGGAGATGTACAACTGCTGGACCCACCAGGACGAGGGCCTGTTTACCGAGCGCTATGTGGCGAAGGTAGACCCCCATGACTGTGTGATGCTGCGGGCCAAAGTGGCCAAGGCCCGCTAAGGTGGCCAACTACATCACCTGCCGCCAGTGCGGCGCCGGCTTGGGGCTGGACGACCGGGCTATCTACAAAAAGCTGGTGGACCGGGGCGCGGAGGATTTTCTGTGCATTGCCTGCCTGGCACGCTACTTTAACGTGCCCAGGGAGGCTATTGAAAGGTGTATCCGTTACTTCCGGGAAAGCGGGCAGTGCACCCTGTTCCGTTAAGGCTGTAAGCCCGGCCGGCGGCGGGGAACAATACCTTAGGGGGCTTTCTTTATAAGAAAGCCCCCTAAACCTTGGGCTACGCATATCTGCGGGCTTTGCCGTCATACTATAAATCAGCAGGGAAAAGGTGACGGGCGCAGCGGCGCGGAAGGTGGTTGGTAATATGTGCACTTGTATTGCAATGAAAACCCAGGACGCCTATTTTGGCAGGAGTATGGACATTGACTACCGCTTTGGGGAGAAGGTGGTGGTTACGCCCAGGGGGTATGTGTTCCCGCTGAAAAACGGCCAGCGGTTGGAAACCTGGTACGCGATGGTGGGTATGGCTGCGGTAGCGGGGGAATACCCCCTGTATGCCGAGGCAGTCAATGAAAAGGGGCTGTGCATGGCGGGGCTGAATTTTACGGGCAACGCCCGTTACAGGGAGTCGGAGCCCGGCAAGCTGAACCTGACGCCCTATGAGTTTATCCCCTGGGTGCTGGGGAATTTTGCCGGTATGCAGGAGGTGCGCCGGGAGCTGCGGGCAGTTAACCTGACAGGGGTGCCTTTTTCCAGGACAACCGGGGTGGCGGAACTGCATTGGATGATCAGCGACGGCACGGACTCGGTGGTGGTGGAGCAGACCAGCGCCGGGCTGCACGTGTACGATAACCCGGCCGGGGTGCTGACCAATAACCCGGAGTTCCCCTTTCATCAGATGAACCTGAACACCTATATGAACCTGAGCTGCCGCCCGGCGGAGAACCGGTTTTCTGCCGGGCTGGGGCTAAAGGCCTACGGCGCGGGCATGGGGTCCATTGGCCTGCCGGGGGATGACTCGCCCACTTCCCGGTTTATCAGGGCCTGCTTTTGTAAGATGAACTCCCTGTGTGCCACCGATGACGCCAGTTCCATCGCCCAGTTTTTCCACATCATGGAGGCGGTTTCCATCGTGCGGGGGGCGGTGATGCTGGAGGACAGCAAGTGCAGTGTGACCACCTATACCTGCTGTGCCAATGCTACCCAGGGCGTGTACTACTACCGCAGCTACGGCAACAGCCAGCTTACGGCCGTGCGCCTGACGGAAGAGAATAAATCTGCCCCCCGCCTGACGGTGTTTGACATGGAGGAAACCCAGCAGGTGCGGTATATGAACACGCCCTAGGCCCTACCCGCCGGGGGCGCTACTGGACAGGAGAATGCAAAATGATCATAGACATACACACCCACAGCTTTCCGGATAAAATAGCTGCCGGAGCCCTGGGGAAACTTAGCGCGGCCAGCCACACCCGCCCCTTTACAGACGGCACGGAAAGGGGGCTGCGGGCCTCTATGGCCGAGGCCGGGATCGGGCTTTCGGTGGTGCTGCCGGTGGCCACGGCGCCCCGGCAGGTGGAACACATCAACGACGCCTCTGCGGCCATCAACCGGCATACGGGGGAAACGGGGATCCTCTCCTTTGGCTGTATGCACCCGGATTACGAGGACTGGCACGCCGAACTGGCACGCATGAAGGCTTTGGGCCTGAAGGGGGTTAAGCTGCACCCGGTATACCAGGGGGTGGATTTTGACGATATCCGCTACCTGCGCATACTGGAACGGGCGGGGGAATTGGGCCTGATTGTAACAACCCACGCGGGGCTGGATGTGGGTTTTCCGGGCGAGGTGCGGTGCTCGCCCCAAATGGTGCGCCGGGCGGTTAGCCAGGTGGGCCCGGTGCATCTGATTTTGGCCCATATGGGCGGCTGGCGCAACTGGGACCAGGTGCTGGAACTGTTGCCGGATATGCCGGTGCTGCTGGACACCAGCTTTTCCACAGGGCGGATGTGCCCCCTGGAGGACGGCTATTACCGGGAAGAGGAACTGGAACTACTGGACAGCCAGCGGTTTATGGAACTGGTACAGGCCTTTGGGGCCCGGCGGGTGCTGTTTGGCAGCGACAGCCCCTGGGGCAGCCAGTCGGAGAGCCTGGCCTGGCTGGAGGCGCAGCCGCTGGCAGCAGCAGATAAGGCGGCCATTTTGGGCGGCAATGGGGCCAAGTTGCTGGGGCTTGCTTGAAAGGTTGGAAAGCCGGAAACGGCGTTGTTTGCCATAGGCGGTTATCTGTTCTGTTTTTTGCTATGCAGATATGCAGGTAAGCGCAATAAAAAAAGAAAGCGGGGGGATCCCCCTGCCTCCTTTTTTGTTGCGGGCCTTACAGCTCGGCAATGCTTTCCTGGTTCACCAGCTTGATGCCCCGGGCGGCCAAGGCCGTACCCGCTGCCTTTGTGTCCTGCACCCGGAAGATCATATAGGCGTGGTCTACGTCGCCGCCACCCAAAAAGGCATACATATACTCCACGTTTACGGCGGCTTCCCGCAGTACCTCCAGCACCTTGTGCAGGCCGCCGGGTTCGTCGGGGATCAGCACAGCCAGCACCGGAGTCAACTGATGGATAAACCCGCCGTCTTTAAGGACGGTGGTGGCTTTATACACGTCGTCCACAATAATGCGCACAATGCCAAAGTCATTGGTTTCCGCCAAAGAAAGCGCCCGCATATCCACGCCGCTTTCGGCCAGCAGCCCGGTCATAGTGGTCAGCGTGCCGGGCTTGTTCTCTAAAAACACCGAAATCTGGTTGACTGTCATAGGTGTTCCCTCCCTGTATCAAATCTTCCGCTTGTCGATGATGCGCACAGCCTTGCCCTCGCTGCGCACAATGGATTTAGGCGCCACCAGCGTTACCTTGGCTGTCAGCCCCAGCATAGAGCGCAGGCCCTCTACCAGTTCCTTCTGCCGGGCGGCCACGTCGCCCAGGTTGTCGGTGAACATCTCCGGGGTCATCTCCACCTGTACGTCCAGGGTGTCGGTGTTCTTTACCCGGTCCACAATGATCTGGTAGTTGGCCGGGTAGCCGTGGCTTAGCAGCACCGTTTCGATCTGGGACGGGAACACGTTGACGCCCCGGATGATCAGCATATCGTCTGTGCGGCCCTGGGGTTTCTGCATCTTCACATGGGTGCGGCCGCAGGGGCAGGGCTCCCGGTTAAGGGTGCAGATATCGCGGGTGCGGTAGCGCAGCAGAGGGAAAGCCTTTTTGGTAATGGATGTGAATACCAGTTCCCCCTGGGAGCCTTCGGGCAGCACCTCGCCGGTGTCCGGGTCAATGATCTCCGCGATGAAGTGGTCCTCGTTGATGTGCATCCCGGTTTGGGCCGAGCACTCAAAGGACACGCCGGGGCCGGAGAGTTCCGTGAGGCCGTAGATGTCATAGGCTTTGATGCCAAGGGTTTCCTCAATATCCCGGCGCATTTCCTGGCTCCAGGCCTCGGCCCCGAAGATGCCGGCTTTCAGGGGGATCTCGTCGGGGGAGAGGCCCATTTCCTTCATGGTTTCGCCGATGTAAGCGGCATAGGAGGGGGTGCAGCACAGGATGGTGGCGGACAGGTCCCGGATGAACATGATCTGCCGCTCGGTGTTGCCGGAACTGGTGGGGATGGTCAGGCAGCCCACCTTATGGGAGCCGCCATTGAGCCCCGGCCCCCCGGTGAACAGGCCATACCCGTAGCTGACCTGGCATACATCCTCGTTGGTGCCCCCGGCGGCCATGATAGCCCGGGCGCAGCAATCTTCCCACAGGTCAATATCCGCCTGGGTGTAGAAGGCCACCACCCGCTTGCCCGTGGTGCCCGATGTGGACTGGATGCGCACGCAGTCCTTGAGGGGCACGCCCAGCAGGCCGTAGGGGTAGGCGTCCCGCAGGTCGGCTTTGGTGAGGAAGGGCAGCTTGTGCAGGTCATCCGAGGATTGGATGTCAGCGGGGGTCAGGCCCTTTTCCACCATTTTTTTCCGGTAATAGGGCACGTTGCCCCACACGTGCTGGACCTGCTCCACCAGGCGCTGGTCCTGCAGGGCCTTGATCTGCTCCCGGGGGGCGCATTCGATTTCCGGTTGATAGTAGCGTTCCATGTTACTCAGTCCTTTCTAGATGGTAGGGCTTACAGGCCGGTTACGGTTTCCTCCAAGGGTTTTCTTCCCGTGTGCATGGACGAGGGCGCCGTGTCCTGGGCGGGGTAGCCCATCAGCAGCAGGCTCACCGGTGCCCAGTTTTCCGGCAACTAAAACGCGGCCTGCACCGCCTCCGGGATAAAGCCCATCACCCAAGTGGAGAAAGCACATGGGGGGTTCCCCTTTCCGGCGCTCAGGCGCGTTGGCCTAGGGCGAAGGCATTTTGGTTTACCTCCAGGAATTTTGGAGGCACACAGCTCTCAATGGCCTCCTGCCAGGCGGTTTCCGAAAAACCGAAGTAATGGCTGAGCCGGCCCAGCAGCACCAGGTTCACGGCCCGCAGGTTCCCGGCCTGCTCGGCCAGCGCCAGGCAGTCCAGGGCGTCTACCTTCGCCCCGGCGGCGGTCATTTTTTCCAAAAGCCCCTGTGGGTAGGCTGCCGCGCCGGTGATCACCGGCATGGGGTCGATCTGCTGGGTGTTGGTGACAATGCGCCCGCCGGGTTTCAGGTACTCCATCCACCGGGCCGCCTCCAGCAGCTCAAAGGAAACAATGGCGTCTGCCTGTCCTTTGTCGATTACCGGCGAGGCCACTTTTTCACCGTAGCGCACATAGGTGACTACGCTGCCGCCCCGCTGGCTCATGCCGTGCACCTCGCTGACCTTCACGTCAAAGCCCTGGCCCATCAGCAGGTGCCCCAGCAGCTTGCTGGCCAGCAGGGAGCCCTGTCCGCCTACGCCCACGATCATGATGTTCTTGGTGTCCATTATTCCGCCTCCTTTAACGCGTTAAAGCCACACAGTTGGGCACACACCCCGCAGCCTGTGCATTGGGCGCTGTCAATAACAGCCTTACCCTCCCGGATGGAAATGGCCGGGCAGCCGATCTTCATGCAGGCCTTGCAGCCCCGGCAGTGGGCCGGGTCGGCCACAAGGGCTGGCAGGCGGGGCACGGACTTCAGCAGGGCGCAGGGCCGGCGGGAGATGACCACCGAGGGCTCATCCGCAGCCAATTCCTCTTTGATGGCGGCCTGGCAGGCAGCCAGGTCATAGGGGTCTACCACCCGTACCCGCCGGATGCCCATAGCACGGCATAGGGCCTCCAGGTCGATCTTCCCTGCCGGATCCCCCCGCAGGTTAAAGCCGGTGGTGGGGTTCTGCTGGTGGCCGGTCATGCCGGTGATGGAGTTGTCCAGGATGATCACGGTGGAGTTGGACTGGTTATAAGCCACGTTGGCAAGGCCGGTCATGCCGGAGTGCACAAAGGTGGAATCGCCGATGACAGCCACGGTTTTGCCTTCGCTTTCGACCCCCAGGGCCTTATTAAAGCCGTGCAGCCCGCTGACGGAAGCCCCCATGCACAAGGTCATATCCATAGCGGAGAGGGGGGGCATGGCCCCCAGGGTATAGCAGCCGATATCCCCCAGCACCGTGCAGTGCAGGCGGCTAAGGGCATAGAACAGCCCCCGGTGGGGGCAGCCGGCGCACATTACCGGTGGACGGCCGGGCAGTTCCTCCCCCAGGGTCGTGCCTGTGGGCACGGGCAGCCCCAGTTTTTGGGCGATGATATTCTGGCTCAACTCCCCGGCCAAGGGGAAGAGTTCCTTGCCGGAGAGGCGCAGCCCCAACCCCCGGCAGAAACCTTCCAGGAAGGGGTCGCCCTCTTCCACCACCACCAGCCGGTCCACCCCGGCGGCAAAGTCCTGGATAAGTTTTGTGGGTAGCGGCCAAGCCATGCCCAGTTTAAGCACAGGGTATGTATCGCCGCAGGCCTCTTTTACATACTGGTAGCTGGTGCTGCCGGTGATGATGCCCAGGGCGTGGTCACGCCCCGCCTCCTGGCGGTTGATAGCCGCGGTTTCGGCCCACTGGGCCAGATCCAATAGCCGCTGCTCTACCACAGGGTGGCGGCGCACGGCATTGGCAGGGGCCATGACATATTTCTGCGCATTTTTTTCATAGGGTTTCACCGCCGTCTCCACCCGTTGGGAGAGTTCTGCCACAGACTGGGAGTGGGCCACCCGGGTGCACATTTTCAGCAGCACCGGGGTGTCAAACTGCTCAGAGAGTTCATAGGCCAGCTTGGTAAAGGCCAGGGCCTCGGCGGAATCCGAGGGCTCCAGCATGGGTAGCTTGGCGGCCCGGGCGTAGTGGCGGGAATCCTGCTCGTTTTGGGAGGAGTGCATGGCCGGGTCGTCGGCCACCGTGATCACCAGCCCGGCGTTCACCCCGGTGTAACTCATGGTGAACAGGGGGTCTGCGGCCACGTTCAGGCCCACGTGTTTCATGGCGCAAAAAGCCCGCTTGCCTGCCAGCGACGCCCCAAAGGCCGTTTCCAGCGCCACCTTCTCGTTGGGCGCCCACTCGCAGTAGATTTCCGGGAACTTGGCCGCCTCCTCTGTAATCTCTGTGCTGGGCGTGCCTGGGTAGCTGGACGCCACCCCGCAGCCCGCCTCATACAGCCCGCGGGCTACTGCCGCGTTGCCTAATATCAGCTTTTTCATGGTTGATGTGTACCTCCAAGGTTTTTTAAGGTCGCCTTCGGCTAAGTAAGGGCCTTTAAAAGCCTTTGAGCCCTTATGGGCCCCTGTGCGGCCAGGGCAGACGGTAAAACGGAACGCTTTCCGTTTTTAGGGCGCTCTCATACCGCCGGCAAGGGTTTTTTGCAAAACGCAGCCGAAGAGCAGAGCGGGGGCGTGCCCCCTATAGGCAAGCCTGCTTACAGGGTTGGTATCTCGTAGTCGATGCAGGCGCGGTCTATGCGGATGGCGCCCACAAACTGCCCAAAGGCCACATGGGTAGGGGAAACCTGGTACTCGTTCAGTTTTTCCACGCTGTCAAAGTCGAAGATCAGCGCTACGTCGTAGTTGGCGTTGGGGGTGCCGGGGGCATTGCGCACCACCTGTGCGGCGCGGATCTGGGGCAGCTTAGCCAGTTCCTTCCCCCGGACGAGGAACTCGGCGATATGTGCCTCTTTACCGTCCTCTTTCAGCGTAAACATACAAATATGCCGTATCATATAAAGTATCCTCCCTCAAAGTCAGGCGCCGGTATGCTTACCGGCCCCATTCAATCGCTATAAAAGTGTACAGCCGCTCCCTTTTAGCAGCCAGCGCCGGCGCAAAAGCCTCAAGGATCCTCCGGCTAGCCCTGGTTCTGGGCCTCTACCAGCCGCACGCCGCAGTATTGTTCCCGCAGGCGGGGCTTTTCGATCTTACCGGTGGCGTTGCGGGGCACCGGGGCAAAGATGATCTTGCGGGGCCGCTTATAACGGGGCAAGTCCTGGCAGAAGTCCATGACTTCCTCCTGGGTGCAGGCCGTGCCCTCTTTAACCTGGATAATGGCCGTGGCGATTTCCCCCAGCCGTGGGTCGGGCAGGCCGATAACGGCCACGTCGTGGATTTTGGGATGCCCGGCCAAAAAAGCCTCGATCTGCACCGGGTACAGGTTTTCGCCGCCGGAGATGATCACATCCTTCTTCCGGTCCACCAGGAAGATAAAACCGTCCTCGTCCTGCCGGGCCATGTCGCCGGTATGTAGCCAGCCATCCTGTAGGGTTTCGGCGGTGGCCTTTTCATCGTGATAATAGCACACCATCACGCCGCCGCCCTTGACGCACAGCTCGCCCACTTCCCCCTGGGGTACGGGTTGGCCCTGGTCATCCACAATCTTCACCTTCCAGCCCAGGCCGGGCACGCCGATGGCGCCCACCTTGTCCGGGTGGTCCAGCCCCAGGTGCACGCAGCCGGGGCCGGTGGATTCAGAGAGGCCGTAGTTGGTGTCGTACTTGTGGTGGGGGAAGTACCGCCACCAGTGCTTGACCAGACTGGGGGGCACGGGCTGGGCGCCGATATGCATCAGCCGCCACTGGGCCAGGCGGTAGTCCTCCAGCTTAAAATCGCCCCGGTCCAGGGCGGCCAGAATGTCCTGGGCCCAGGGCACCAGCAGCCAGACAATGGTGCAGCCCTCTGCCGACACTGCCTGTAAGACGGCCTCTGGCGAGTTCCCTTTTAGCAGCACGGCCTTGCCCCCGGTGAACAGGGAGCCAAACCAGTGCATTTTCGCGCCGGTGTGGTACAGGGGCGGGATGCACAAAAATACATCGCCATGGGTGGTTTCGTGGTGGGCGGCCTCCATGCGGGCAGACTGCATCAGCGCCGCGTGCCGCAGCAGGATGGCTTTTGGGAACCCCGTAGTGCCGGAGGAGTAGTAGATGGCCGCCTCATCCTCGTCATCGATAAGTACCTTTGGGGGCACGCTGGAGCAGTTGGCCGCGGCCAGGTGGTAATCCTCGGCAAAGCTGGGGCAGGCCTCGCCCACAAAGAACAGCAGCCGTTCCCGGCCGATGGCAGGGGCAATCTCCTCTATGCGGCCAATAAACTCCGGGCCAAAAAAGAGGATGTCCGCGTCGGCCAGTTTCAGGCAGTACTCTATTTCCTGGGCAGTGTAGCGGAAGTTTAGGGGCACGGCAATGGCCCCCGCCTTCAATATACCAAAGTAAACCGGGAGCCACTCCAGGCAGTTCATCATCAACAAAGCCACCTTTTGGCCCTTGCCGATGCCCCGGCTTAGCAGCAGGTTGGCGGCCCGGTTGGCCTTTTCGTCAAAAACAGACCAGGTGATCTCCCGCCGGTAGGGGGTGGGGCCGCCGGGCTGGATAAGCTCATATTCCCGCCAGGTGACGCGGGGGGCCTCCTGGACCTGGGGGTTGATCTCTACCAGAGCGGTTTCGCCGCCATAAAGCTTGGCGTTACGCTCCAGCAGGTCGGTGATGGGCATATGGATCACTCCTTAGTAAATGCACCGTTTACTGCGGCAGCAGAATACTACATATTATACCGTATTTCGGTCTTGAAGTCAAGGTCTTGTGGCTGTGGGGGTGTGGCCAAAGCAAAGAGTTTAAAAGGCGAGGTTTCAGCGAACAAACGAACAAATAGTAAAAGTTTCGTCCAACTTTTCAAAGGTGGTGGGGTTCTTAGGGGCAAAGCCCCTAAGCTGCCAGAGGCCAAAATTTCGTTATAAACTCTTCTTTGTGGACACAGCCTGGCTGTGGGAGGATGTCCAGCCAGGCAGGCAGGAGAGGCTGCAAAAAAAGTTTCTTTTTATTGTTCAAAAGCCATTGACGGCGTGCGGGAAACTTGGTAGACTATGGGTAGAGTTCGGAATAAAATTTCAGCAGGTGGGAAAGGATAGTGATAGAGGATGTCAACACCCATTCGCGCAGAGTACCCCCGGCCGGACCGGGTACGGGAGAATTGGATGACGTTGAACGGCCAGTGGGACTTTGCCTTTGACAGGGAAAACTGCGGCAAGCGGGAAAAATGGTATGCAGCCGGCAGCGCTTGGGAAGGCGGCTTGCAGATAGAGGTCCCCTTCCCCTACCAGAGCGAGCTTTCCGGCATCAACAGCCAGGAGCACTGCGACACGGTATGGTACAGGCGGGCTTTTGCCTTGCCGGAAGGGTTGCTTTCCGGGCGCAGGCTGCTGCACTTTGGCGCAGCCGATTATAAGGCGGAAGTCTGGCTGGACGGCCAGTTCCTGGGCAGCCACGAGGGCGGCTATGCCAGCTTTACCTTTGATATAACCGACCAGTGCGGCCCCGGCCAGCATACCCTTGCCGTGCGCTGTGAGGACCGGCTGGACTTCGACCAGCCAAGGGGCAAGCAAAGCTACCGCCCGGAGCCTTTTGCCTGCTGGTATACCCCTGTGACCGGCCTGTGGCAAAGCGTGTGGATTGAGGGCGTAGGGGACTATTACCCCCAGGACTTCCGCCTGACCCCGGATGTGGAAAACGGCGCCCTTAACGTGGAGGTCAGCTTGAATGAACTGCCTGCAAACGGCGCTGTGCGGCTAACGGCCTCTTTTGCGGGGAAGGTGGCCGCCCGGCAAGAGATCAGCTTTACAACCGACCGCTTTGTGCGCACCGTCCTGTTTTTGCGGCACGATGAGGAGATCAGCGGTTTGCACCTGTGGTGGCCAGGCAACCCCTGCCTGTATGACTTGACCATTGAAACACTGGAGCAGGGGCAGGTCATCGACCGGGTGGAAACCTACTTTGGCCTGCGCAAGGTGGAAACTTGCGGGGATAAGATCACCCTGAACAACTCCCCCCTTTACCAGCGGCTGATCCTGGATCAGGGCTACTGGCCCGACGGCCTGCTGACCGCCCCCAGCGCCGAGGCCCTGAAAAAGGATGTGGAGCTCACCCTGGCGATGGGCTATAACGGGGCGCGGAAACATCAGAAGTTTGAGGACCCCATCTACCTGTACTGGGCGGACAAGCTGGGCCTGCTGGTGTGGAGCGAACTGCCCAGCGCCTACTGGCTGCGGGACAGCGAGAAACGCAATTTGATGCGGGATCTCTCGGAGGCCATACGCCGGGATTACAACCACCCCTCCATCATTGTCTGGACGCCACTGAATGAATCTTGGGGCGTGCCGGCCATCCAGAGCCAGCGGGAGGCCCAGCGGCTGAACGACTGCCTGTACCATATGGTGCACTGCCTGGATGGTACCCGGCTGGTTTCCGGTAACGACGGCTGGGAGCAGGCGGAAACGGACATCGTCACCGTGCACGACTACACTGCTTGGCCCCAGGATTTGAAAGGCTACGGCAGCGAGGATCAGGTGCTAAACGGTGCCCCCAGTGGGAAATTGATCACGGCCCAAGGCTACGGGCACTGGGGCAAGCCGAAGATTTTCAGCGAATTTGGCGGCATTGCCATGGCAAAGGATGCTGGGGGCGAAAACTGGGGCTATAACGGCGCGGTGGCCGACAGTGACGCCCTGTTGGAGCGTTTTGGCGCCATTACCGGTGGAGCCAGGGAACTGCCGGGGTTCTGCGGGTACTGCTACACCCAGTTAACCGATGTGTTCCAGGAGGTAAACGGCTTGCTGGATATGGACCGCAAGCCTAAGGCTGGGCTGGAGGAGTTCAGGAAACGTAACAGCTAAACGGATAAACGGCCGGGGAAACCTGGAAAGGTAGGAAGTTACAGGGCCCCAGGATCCCGCCTCCTTTTTGAGTAGGAAACATCCAGCCTTTAACATAGCCGGTAGGGCAAACCCTGGACTGCCGGGGCTTTGTAGCCGCAAAACCCGTCCCAGCCTGTTTCTAGGCTGGGGCGGGTTTTTTGTGGTTAATTCTTTTATGAGAATTTAAACATAATATTCAAATCAAGAAATAAAACACCATAAAATCATAAGCGAGTTCACTAAGAATATTTTGGGAAAACCTGTCGAAATATTTCAAAATGACGAAATTCGACGGATTTCTTCCGTGTAATATTTTGTCGGCTAAAAGATTTTTTCGTTTTGGGACTTGAACCGGGCGGAAAATTATGGTAAGATTTACTCACATAATAACCGAAAAGGAGGAGGTTTCTTATGGATAAACAAATAAAGGTCCTGATTTGTTCGGAAGATGGCGAATGGAATCATGCCCAGTTGGAGAAAATGCGCCGCCAGGGGGCAGAGCCGCTGTTCGAAGAGCGGGATGGCGCCCGGCTGTTTCAACGTATCCGGCAGGAGCACCCTAACGTGGTGCTGATGGAACTGTTTATGCCCGAACTGGATGCTATTGGCGTTATGCACGCCGTAAACCAGGAGGCAGGCCTGGAAAAGCCCATGTTCCTGGTGGCGTCCTCTTATACAACGCCGATGCTGGAGCGAGAGGTCCTGGCCGCAGGGGCTGCCTATTTCGTACTGATGCCGTACAACAAGGAGGAGGTGATAGACCGGATATTTTCTTTGTATTCCAGCCGTGGCAAGCATTTTGATTCCCCCCCGGCGGACCCGGAGTTGCGTGTAAAGGTGACAGATATACTGCACCAGATCGGTGTGCCGGCCCATATCAAGGGGTACCACTACCTGCGGGACGCTATCATTATGGCTATAGAGGACCCGGAGATCATCAATGCGGTAACGAAACAGCTTTACCCCAATGTGGCAAAGCGGTACGCCACGACCAGTTCGAGGGTGGAGAGGGCCATCCGCCATGCCATTGAGGTGGCCTGGGACCGGGGGGATGTAGACGTGTTGAACTCTTATTTTGGCTACACGATACATAATACCCGCGGAAAGCCTACAAATAGCGAGTTTGTCGCGATGATTTCTGACAAACTTTGCTTGCAGGCAGCCGCCGGCGCCGCCCCGGATTTGGGCCATTCGAGGAAATAAGCTGGGGTCTTGCCAGAACGTGCCAGCGTTTTGGCCAGGCCCCGACAAGCGCTTGCCTTTACGGATGTCTTGTGGCTGGCGGGCCATGGGATACAACCTGTAGAGGAAACGGAGCAGGCGTTGTTCGACTTATTTTCTCATATTGTGTGTTTCTGCGACGATTATACCACCCATTGTGCGCAAACTATGTCGAAAAAACTACGGAAACGGCTGTTTATTGTGAAAAAATTGTGAACGGGCGCAATATTTTGTGTCGTACCCTGCAAAAGGGGGGCGTTTTTTGATGGACGCCCCTCTTTTTTGCCGTTTTTTGGGGAACGGAATCTGCGGGCTTTACAGGCGCCGAAAGGCTGTTAACTTGCCTGCCTTTACAAGCAGGCGGCAAAAAGCCCCCGCTTATGGGGGCTTCTTACAGGGTTCTTGCAGGGTTATCCAGCAGATATTACGCCGTTCTTACCAGGGTATTGGCACGATCTCTAAGGGGTCTTGGATGACGGTTTTGGCCTCCGGCGGCCAAAGGGGCTTTGCCCCTTTGGAATCCCCACCACCTTTGAAAAGGTGGACGAAACTTTTACGTGCGCTTGTGGGGGACGCCGGCTGGAACCACTGGGTGGGGGGATGACGAAATGATTTTGTTTTTTCTTTTTCTTTCACAATGGGGGCCTCCGGCGGCCAAAGGGGCTTTGCCCCTTTGGAATCCCCACCACCTTTGAAAAGGTGGACGAAACTTTTACGTGCGCTTGTGGGGGACGCAGGCCGGAACCACTGGGGGGAGGATGAGGAAATGTTTTTGATTTTTCCTTTTTTCTTATTAGATAGTGTCTACACGAATTAAGTGCGGATAGCAGCCCAAATGGCGATACAACGGACGTGTACCGCGGCGATAAAAGCATCCGAGGTTTTGGCATAACGAGTAGCAATACCTCTCCA
>NZ_JAWXXJ010000034.1:0-27364 GCF_034335085.1 Acutalibacter caecimuris
TGATTTTCTCCCACGCTCTGTCGCTTATATCGTGCCGATGCTGTTCTCCCGCCATTTTTTTGCCCTCCTCTTCTTTGAGGTCTATTATATCATATTTTTATTGACGACGCCGCCTAGAGATAAAGTCATCCATTTCTTCTTTGGAAAACAAATAGAATCCCTCATCCAGCGGCATATACCCAATCCCAATTTCCGGGACATCACAAATCGGCTCGTTTCGGCTTTCCACAAAAATATTCTCGGCATCCAGCAGATATCCATTGATATTTTGAACAGCCTGCAATTGTTCTCCCATGCATATTTTCTTCGGTTCGGTGTTAGGTGCAGAACTGAAACCAACTATGACACAATGAACATGGGCCTTGATTTTAGCCTCGCTGTCCCAGCGGAATGTACGGTGGGCAAAGTCAATATGTACGCCTGACTCAAACAGCGGTTTCCAAAGGTTTGCTACGGCCTCGCCCTGGGTCACAGAATTGGTGGATACCAGAGCGGCCCGGATGGACGTTCCAGCCATCAAGTCCGTAGCTTTCTTATACCAGCAGGAAACATAGTCCAGATTCCCTGCATTTTTCCATCCGGGGAAAATCGCATTAACGTCCTCTTTCTGCGCCGCGCCCATCATCCGTGCGCCTACAAACGGCGGGTTCCCCATAATGTAGTTTAACTCCCGCTTAGGTACCACGCTCTCCCAATCTGTCCGCAGAGCGTTCCCCTCGGTGATGTTCGAATAGGACTTCAGCGGCAGAAAATCCAGAGACATATGCACCACGTCCTCGGTTTCTTTCATCATCTGGCTCTCGGCAATCCAAAGTGCAGTTTTGGCAACGGTCGCCGCGAAATCGTTTATTTCTATCCCATAAAATTGGCCTATAGAAATTTGAATGATTCCCTCCATATCCATTACAATTTGCCCCTGATTGAGAATAGAGAGAAACTCGTTCTCGATTCTCCGAAGGGAAATATATGTTTCGGTAAGAAAGTTCCCGGAACCACAGGCGGGATCGGTTACCATCCCATAAATGATACAATCTAACGAAATTATAAGGATACGGTGTTAACGATGCACCTATGCAGGGTGCAAAATGCACCACCCACATAACGATTTTGGTGCAACCGTTATGTAGTATGATTCAGCAAGACAAATCTCAATTTGTAAATTGACTGTAACATCTTGAATTTTATGTCGATTTATGGTATACTTTATATGAAAAAATCTTTTTGTTGAGTTTTCTGTGGTGTCTTACCCGAATCCCTTAGGAGGCGTTGCGATATGACCGAAGAGATGCTTGAATTACTGGAGGATATTCAAGATGGGGACTATGTGTGTGTCCGTTGGGGCAATCCTCAAATTGAGACTGAAGGGATTATTAGAATTGGCACCTATTCATTGCGTATTCAGAATATGGATGGAGAGCCTACAAGAATACGGCTGAATGAGCTGAGCGGAATCACAAAAATAATACAGCCGGAAAACAGCGGTGTGGAGTCTTTCGCGCCCACTGCGCCTATAGATCAGTCTATCACTGAAACTGATTCCTCACTATCAAAGACTTCAAAAAAAGATGGAGAGCAAAAAAAGGAATTCGTCCCAATTCCGCCGTATCAACCGTACTCGTTTTCAGTCACCGATCAGATTGCCACATTTAAGATTTCTATGAAAAAGGTTTGCAGCCGGAAATTTTGCCAAGAGTCAAATGGTATTCTTGCCGGGATGACCGACGCAATAAAAAACAGGAATCAGTTTTACAAATACGGGTCTTTACGCCAAAAAGCTCTTCAACTTTGGGTGGAAAGCTGTGAAAAGGGTGAAGACTATGAGCATTTTTATAAATTGCTCGGAATTCTCGCGGTTTCTGCAGAAACATGGAGTGACGCTTTAGAGCCATTTGTACGTGCCAGGTGCTATCTGTCGGCGTCTTATGCGGCGGCAAAACTGGGGGACCAGACTCAAGAAGATATGTTTTATTTATGTGCACTTCTCAATAAAGAAACTGGAACAACCTTGAATCAACGACTAGTTGATATTTGTATCCAACATAAAGACATCACGCCGTTTGAGTTTCTTTCAAAATACTACAAAGATGATACTGTTCTAGATTCCTGTGTCGCGGCTATCTGTGCCCATGAAAACTGCCTTCTGTCAGTATCGCAAAATTTATCTGGGAGTAAGTTTGTGGACGCTTGCATTCAAGCACTGCCTATTAGCTGGCGGCAAAATGATAATTTTCGCTCTAAGTGGATCGAATTTGACAGCTATTCCTACCCTGTCGTTATATCCTCTAATGACGAGAATGATAGCGAAACGGAGTATGTCGGCTCTATCAGAAAATTTGATACAAACAAGGGAAATTGGGGGTTTGTTGGAGAGTTTTATTTCCATATTTCCCAGGTATGTGACTCCGAGGATACAGATATCCTTTTGAGAAAACTTTTGTTGGGAAATCGCGGCGTTGGACTAAATGTTAGGTACTATCTAGGAAAAAGCCAACGCCCGGGACATATTGGTGAACCTGTTGCTACCGATATCATTTTAGACAAAACATCATTCGAAGAAGCAAAAAGACGACTGGAAGAACCCGTCGTATTTCCGCAGACGGGATATATCGCATATTACGATACAGGAAAAGATAGTGGGACTTTGTTCTCTCGAGGAAAACGTTACTATTTCAGCAGTCATGATGTGCGGGATCCATATCTCAGAGCGTATTGTTTGGAATGCCTGGATTTTCGAGAGCAGGAAGTTATATTTACACCGACTAGTGAAGGAGGATTTCCGAAGAATATACGCTGGCTAAAACCGCGGGAAGAACTTATGAAAACCTATGCCGAAAACGTAACGCTAGAGCAGAAGAATGCCTGGTCAAAATTTTTACAAGAACAAGACACAAAACTTCCTGATGATCAAGAATGTCTTAAGATCAAGTTTAACTCTTTGGAGTCAATGGATTCGAACACCATTCGTAACGAGACTCCTCTGACATGGTTTCAATCGAAAGCTGTCAAAAAGGATCCCCAAAAAAGTGTTGCAAAAGAAACTATATCCCGACCCGCCATAGCAACTCCGCAAATCAAGAATGTTCAAGCAACAAACAGTTCCACGTTGTTACATAGTTCCCATTCTGGCCAAAGCCAGCACAGAGAGATATCCCGCCAAACCGCACAGCAGGCAATAGTTGAGGGA
This sequence comes from Acutalibacter caecimuris, assembly GCF_034335085.1. Classification (NCBI taxonomy): domain Bacteria; kingdom Bacillati; phylum Bacillota; class Clostridia; order Eubacteriales; family Acutalibacteraceae; genus Acutalibacter; species Acutalibacter caecimuris. Next base: position 3,185 of record NZ_JAWXXJ010000034.1, read on the forward strand.
CGATTGGACATCGCGGAAGATATTCTAAACAAATTGCTTAAACAGAATAATAGCAATGAGATTCCACAAATTATCGGAATGTTGATTCTCATTTATCTGCGACAGCCCGAAAAGATGGGACTTGCGAAGGAACTGCTGAAACAGTATGAAGGCCAACTCCCACAGGATAAGCAAATAAATCTCAGAATCTCCATTTTGGAAAAGACAAAAGATGACGATGAAGAACTTTGCAAGCTCTACGAGGAGTCCATTAGCCTAGCTTCCACGCCGGCACAAAAGGCCCATCGGCTACTTTTTATGGGTAGCCTATATATGCGGATGGAGAATTATCCGCTGGCACTTAAGGCATTCCAGCGATGGGAAAAGCTCTACACACAGAGTCGCTATACCCAGGACGCCAAAAAGATGCAGGGGAATGTGCAGAATATTAACCGACAAAAGGCCATCTGTTTCTACCGAACGGATAATACTGATGAAGCGAAAAGGATTGCAGTCGACTTAGTGCGGCTCAATCCATCGGACACTATCGCTGCTGCGATTTTGGATGATACATTGGATGTTGAGATTATCAGCAACTCTGATTATGATACGCAAACCGGTGATGAGCATTTTTTCAATGATGACTTCGTAGATGTTGATTCTAGATTACCCAAATGGATCCGCAACCAAATTGACAGCCTAGATTTGAGTGAGGTTACAAGCGCAAAAAACATTAAAGATGGGCGTTATATTGGTTCACTTGATGAGGTAAAGAAGGACTATGATCGACAGATCAATCAATCCAAACAGAAAGCTTCGCCCAGCGTGCGTTGTAAAGCGCTTCTCGCAGCATATAAGATTAAAGAGCAAGCACAGCAACCTGTGTCCCAACGCTTATGTGGTCGCGCAATTGCCTCGTGGGGACACTATATGGCAACACAGCCCCGTCAGATGGACACGCCCCGTATGGCATATTTGTATGCTTTGCAACTTCTTGATTTTGGTGAGCAGGACTGGACGGATTCTTATAACGCTTATCTGAAATCTTATTTTATGAACAGGAGCGAGTTTGAAGATTATATCCGGTTTCAGCTCCGCAGCGGGCAGAATGAGCGTCTGAATACAGATGTCTTCACGACCCACCGGATTCGTGATGAGCTCTTTTACGAATTTTTCGTAGGTATTATATATTTTGTGGGAAAACTAACAGGTAAGCAGTTCGACATAGTGGCAGATGGATTGTACCACGCCAACGAGAAGTTGCGAAATGCAGTCTGTGCTAGGCTCGAAATGGTTCTAAGTAAGAAGTTTGCAGGGGATGAGCAAAATTTTAAAGACGCACTTCGCTTAGCACATCAAGAGTTTGAAAAGCAACTGAACAAACTATGTCGTCATTTGCAGAAGTGTATGGGTAATATTTTGGAAATGCCTATCCCTGAGAATGAATTAGAAATTTTCTCTGTTGACAGTCTCACGTTTGTCCTCACGAAAACGGACCAGGATCGCATGGCAGCGATTCGTGATATTCTCCTCGGGATGCGGAGTTATTTCTCCAGCAGTGACTTTGAGAACCAGGCCGACTGCTTGCGGATCGGCATCAGTAAGGCGGCAGAGTTGGTTGCCTCCATTCAGGGAGAGCCGACAGATTTCTCCTATGAGAATATCCTTCCGCTGATGGACTCCATGATTCTCAAACTGACAGGCGCACAGGACAGTTTATACAAGGTTTATACACCCAGTATCGACCTAAATGAAAGTGATAAACCTCATCGCACTGAGGACGGTGGCATCTTTGTGTATCTGAAGGTGTCCAATAAACCTCGGCACCAAACGGCAGATAGGATCGAGGTTGCAGTGAAGAAAGAGGGAGGAGTCATCCGGCTTAGGGAATCCTGCGCAGCCTTTTCACTCCGTGGCGGGGAAGAACGGGATATTGTTCTAACTCTGGATGTACTCGAGAGTGCAATACAGGGGGGGAGTTTTTCTACTTATGTGATGTGCCGATATGCGTACAACGCAGAACCGGATAAGCGTACAGATGATGGGATATGCGAGAAACCAATGACTTTTATAATAAGTAGCGAAACATTCACTCGCCTTAATAATCCTTTCCGCAAGTATGTCGGTGTGAAGATGGATAAAGAGGAAATGTTTTTTGGCCGAGATGCCATGATCCAACTGCTGGTCGACAAAATCTGCGACTTGGACGGGCACATGAGTTATGGACGAGCCGTTGCGATATATGGGCAGACCCGGTGTGGAAAATCTAGCTTGATGATTCACCTTAAAAGGCACCTGGAAGAGGAGTTTCCTCAGCAATTGCTGGTGTGGGATATGCAGAACATCGGCGATAGCACGGAAGACACGCAAAACACTGGCAACAGCATGAAAGACATGCAAATGAGCGATTTTCTCTATAAGATGCTAGATGTTGGAGAGTATGCGCTTTTGGATCATCCTGTCCTTGGTCCAATTATCCAAAGCCAGAATATCCGGGCGCCTCGTGAGGAAGTTTTATCTGGGGATCACCCTCTTACCCGTTTCAATAGCTACATGAATCAGATAAACAGGGTTCTGGAAAAGAACAACTGCATTATCGTACTCTTTATTGATGAGTTCTCCTATCTACATGACTTGATCAAGCGCCAGATTCTTCCGCCGAGTTTTATGAGGTTCTGGAAAGCGTTTCTACAAAACAACAAGGTCTTCGCTCTCGTCGCAGGCCAGGATGATATGCCGGAATTTATTGCTGAACACCAGAATGAATTCGCTACGATGGACCTTCTGAAGGTGACCTACCTGGATGAGATGCCGGCTAAGCAGCTATTTATGGAGCCGCTCAAAACATACAATATCGGCCGAGTCAATATCGACCCGCTTTGTGCAGATAGGCTGTTTAGTCTTACTGCTGGGAGTGCCTATCTAATCATTATCCTCTGTTCAGCACTGGTCGACTATTTAAACCAGAAACAGGCATCGAACATAGCGCCCGGTATTTTCGATGACTTTCTGCAGAAAAAGGTTTTCAGTGACAAGGATTCATGCCTGGAGGAAGTGTACTTCGAGCCGCAACTGCAGGAGCGAGGCCACGAAGAGTTATGTGAGGAAAACCATAGAATCCTATGTGCCATCGCTGAGCTTTCCCGGGAGCCGGGCCAGGCAAACGCCGCAAAAATTGCTGAACGAACCAGCATGGAAGAAACACGAGTCCGTGAGTTGACAGAGCGCTTAGTTAATCGTCAGGTCATTGACCGAGAGATTGGCCAAATCATAGACCAGAACCAGCCATGTTTCAAAATCAGGGTAAAGCTGTTTGAACAATGGTTAAGACTTAAGGGGGAATAGTTATGTTGGTATCTAAGAAACGAAATATCTTTGTGGTCGGTCCAGAGGCAACAGGGGACTCCTTTTTGGGACGTAAGACTGAGGTGGAGAAACTTGATGAGGATATTTTCCTAAATGAGGGTACTTGTCATCTAGTTGGCGTTCCCCGAATCGGAAAGTCATCTCTGATAAAGCGAGTGCTCAGTCTCCATGCGGACGATGAGGACTGCCTTATCTTAAAGCGGAATATGGGTGAGAGCAACAGCGCTTTCCAGTTCTGGTGTAGTGTTTGGGAAGGAATCCTATCTGGGCTGGAGGAGAAGGGCATTCCTCTGACATCCTTTCAACCCTTCTTGGATCAGCTACAAGCCATTGATGGGGATGATCCAAAATGGTACTTCCGGATGAACGGCCCAATCAAACGGTTATGTTGCGCCTTGGGAAAGAACAAATTGCGGCTAATTCTTGTTATTGACGAGTTCGATGCAGTGTTAGAAGTTTTTGGCCAAGATAACTGTCATTATCAGCTCCTACGCACACTGGCATCCGAACGGGAACACGCCGTAACCTGTGTAGTGGTTTCCCGTAAAAGCCTATCTCTTCTTGAGAGTCGGGCCTCTAGCCTCTCCACGTTTCACGGTGTCTTTCCTTCACAGCGCATCTTGGGCTTTAATCATCGGGACATGGAAGAGGTCTACAACACACTAGCTACATATGATATCCAGTTGACGGACAGTGCCAGCGAGCAGATAACCTACTACACAGGCAACATTCCTATGCTTTGCTGTATGCTGTGCAAGCGGATGGTGGACGAGTATCGTGGACAGCCGGTTGATGTCGACTTGATTGACGAGCTCTGGCGAGACAGCCGAGAGAGGGTTTATACATATTACGATGATCTTATCTCTCATCTGCAAAAAGACGGTTTTCTAGATGAGCTATCTTCCATCCTCTTTCTCAAGGGCAAGTCGGTAAATAAAGCATTGAAAGAGCGGATGGAGGATATGGGCATTCTACGCCCCTTGGTGAGCGAAGATGGATTCTATGCCTACAGCCAAGATTTTACCACGTATTTGAAACTCAGTAAGTTGAATCTCCCCACTTGGGATTTGATTATTGCCGTAGAAGAAAGACTCAAGGAACTGATGGTGTCGGAGTATCCGCAACTCATGCAGGACGAGTTTAAGAACTTGAGTGAGGAAAAATGTAACAAGATTAATGATATCACTGGCCTGAGGCTGTGCTGGAAAACGGTCAGCGGCAACTGTCGGAAACTAATCGCTCACAAGGATGAAATCTTTCTCATTGACGGCCTTGGGTTTGGCTTTGTGGTAGACTGTATCCTTTATGAAAAGAACTGGAAAAGTCGCTTTTCCAAGCGTTTCCCCGCCAATGACGGTGACTGGTACGCACGGCTGGAACTGATGCGAAAAATACGAGATCCGCTTGCGCACAGCCATGGAAAATATTTAAGCGATAGCGATTTAGCGCAATGCAACCGCTACTGCGAAGAATTGATTAAGCTCGACTTAGCATAATATGGCAGGGAAAATCCGTGAGATTATTCTTCTGCAGGCCTGCTTTTCCCATCCTTAGACTTTATTCTTTGGTGGCGAGTGTTACCAACTGTGGATCTGTTCGTACTGCCTCCGAATAGTAGAGGTGATCTCGCCCTTTCTAAACTAAAGCGTGTTCGTGTATTCAGCGGTTTAGACTACAGCTTTACTCAACCTACTTGTTTGTTCTCCATATCTGCATCTACGCAGTGGCATTCCTTGACGCAATTACCACTATCATTCGTGGCTAGGAAACAGATTGTGATAAAAGCAGTGTATGGAAGTGTATCCCGCCATTAAATTCAATTCGGACAGTCCATCCTTTGTGTGGGGGGTTAAGAAAAACGAAGCTGCAAAGCACTGGGGACAGTATGCTCAATAGTTTGAGAAACTGGGACTTTGAATATGTTTTTACCGCTTTTACAGACGATTTAAGGGATCTTTTTTACCGTAACGTAAATCCATATTTTCAAAACATAGGGTTATGTAAGGATTTATATGTTTCTCTGTTGACTTATAAGGATAATGTAACAAAATCATCTATTTCAAATTTCAATAACCGTTGCCCTTTGCTATAAGTGTTCCTGGATGAAATGATTAAGTCCAAGTAAAAGCAAAAAACAGGGGGGCACCTCCCCTCTGCTCGATCGATTCTGTGCCGGCTTGTGCTGGGCAATCTTCTGCCGCTCATGCTCCTTGCGAGCCCTAGAAGAAGAGCGCCCATCTGCCACCTTGAACTCGATAATACTGCCGCCACTACCGGGCGCCAGCCTGCCGTTCTGTTGATGTTCCCGGGTGCGCCGTGAGAGGTCACAGGTTTTACCTATGTTAGGTAATGCGACTATCCTTATTACGGATGCGGTACTCACCCGGAGCTGCGGGCGGTTTAGTCCCCGTTCCGGTAGATGGGGTGTACTTAGTGGGGAGCCGGGTTTATATGTCGACATTGCAATCTCTCCTTTATTTCACTTAGCACGGCCATTGCGGAAAGTTGCTCCCGCAGCCCGTGCGTTATCAGCTCTGGCACGATTAACCTTTGCCTGCTCGTAGCAGACGTGCCGTTCCGTAGTGGAAATTGCCTTCCCCGCCTTCGGCCATCGCCCAATGCCGGTCTCTATCGCGCTTGAACCGATTCGCCCTTGCGGAAAACATATCGCCGGGATTTTTAAAAAAGCCCATAAGTTAAGCTCCTTTCGCATCTTAGACCTTAAGGTCTGGCAAATGAGTGTGTTGTTGCTACCATTTTGGGAAGATCAGTCGTAGGGCTCATCGTCATCGACCATTTCTACAAGGCCCGCAGTTAAACTCAGGCCTCCTCCCGTGAGGGTCCCTATAGCCGCACCTGTGGAAACAGAAGTACCTGCGATAACTGCGATAGCCTTGCCAATCAAGGCTCCAGCACTTGCACCTGTAGCGATCAGAGACAAAATGAACATAGAAATCACCCTTTCAAAAAAGTGTAGTTATGGGTCGTGGAACATCTCATCTGGAGCAGCAAGCCTTGGCAAAGTCATTTGCCAGAAACCATCTATTGCCTCAGTCAGAGAAGCGGCAGTTCCCGCGTTGACGATATTCCCGATGCCCGGGATCCATCCAACAAGGACTTGTGAAATACCCCTGCCAACTGCCGCGCCAGATGCTGAAGGCAGCGATGCCATTCCTGCGCTCTCGCTCAGCTCTAGGTCAAACACCTTGCCAAGACTTAAGACCATGGCAAGCTGAATAGGCGTAATGACAATGCTGTCGCTGGCTGGGATCTGAGCCAGGCCACCTCCTACTACTCCGGCCGCGGCGCTGGCTATGTGGATGATGGCATGGCATTTGGCCTGCTCCGTGTTTTGTGGTTTGTTCCTTGCTGTGATTGAGTATACCACAACTTGTTAAATAAAAAATGCAAAAACTGTGCAAATAAAAGATTTTAAGATGGTGATGTATTATGAGCCGAAAAGATATCAGAGATTTTGATAGCTTTCGGAAGGTGCTTGAGCATATATATAAATATGGTTTCTAATCCCGTGAAGATTTCATCGGTCAAAACATTGTCACGCCTCGAGTGTACGACAACATCATTCGGTAATTACGAGATTTATACTTTTTAGATGTACTGGATGAAACAAAACCCATCCGGGAAGACATCTCACTGAAAAGCAAGCGAAAATGCTACCGTTTCCTGCGAGACCCCTTTGGAGATAATGGCCAGGACCTTTTAGCTCCTTATGGGTTGTTTGCTGCAAGAAATCAAGTCATTTTCCGTTTGATAATCTGTCTGGTACTAGTGGCTTGTTTGGGCAAAGCCACAGTTTCACAGATAGATGACAATATTCAGCAACTAGATCCGCAGGAAGATCTCTAGAAAGAAAATACGAAATCTAGTAAGAATAATTTTGTTCCAGCTTTTGTCCGAAGAGACCTGGATGACCTGGTAACAGCCGGGTATTTAGCGAAAAAGAAGAAGGTCTATACTCTTAGCAATCCTTTCCATGGCCTTGGGGATGATGCGCTTGTGAGACTATAGTATTTATCATCCTATTATGCCGGAGCAGGATTTCCCCGAGTGCCCGCGGGCTTTTCATGTAAAACTTTGCGCCGCCATATTCTGTCCAAGAATCTACCTGATCCGCCGATCGCTTTCATTTTCAAAGATGTTCCTGCAGGGAATGTTCTGGATGAACCAGCTGTATTCCGGCTCTTAGAGGCTTGTAAAGAGCACCGCAAAGTCAGCCAGGTGCTTATAAAAAATTAAACAGAGAGGAAAGTTCAGCCAGTTGTCCTTCGAGTGGATGTCCGGCTTGGACGCTGGTATCTGTTGGCTATGCAGAGGATGATACTCCAGATGTTATGCGGGTGTCTAATCTGAAAAAGGTAAAACTTCTTGATGATGTTTTTGACTATCATATCGCCTCCACCAAGATGATGGAGGCTTTCCAATATAGCTTTCTCTCTGGCAAGCCCCGAGAAGAACCTGTCGTTGTTGAGGCGGAGTTGCATTTTCAAGATGAGGACCTACAAAAACAAAAGGATCGATTGTAAATCGTGACGGCAAAAAGATATACCGGGTTAAAATCAATGATCCCATCAAACTCAAGCCGTTCTTCCGTCGATATAGGGATTGCTTGCGCATTCTGCCTGGAAAGGGGCATAGCCTTGACGTAGAGTTGCGGGATGAATATGAAAGGATGCTAAGTCATTATGGAACTGTTCAATAAGTACGGAAATTCTGAAGTGCTGTTTCTTCTAGATCTTTTTAGTCAGCCACAACCATTTTCAAGTGAAGATGTCAAGCTTGCTGTGCGTAAAAATCATGCCTATCCAGAAAATTGGAGTTTCTCTTTTGCGATGGCAAAATGGGTCACTATGGGCCTTTTTGAAGTCATGGCCGAAAAAGCTTATCAGATAGCGCAAAATCTGAGTTCCTTTGCCGCACCTCCAGATAATCGAGAATTTTCATTTCTTCAAGACATATTGACCACTCAAGAGACTGGACTTTTCTTCTCCAGTAGTGAAACTGCTGATATTAAAGATAACAATTCAACTCTTTTCCAATATATCCATCGCAAAAATCTACAAGGACGGGAAAGTGAACTGAAAAATCTAGACACAGATGTATTTAAAGTTTTATTAGGGGCAATCTACAGGAAGGAAACTGTAATACTGACTGGATTGCAGGTGCCACAAGAGTCATTGGTTCCCTACCGGCTTGAGGCCAGTGTGCTCGATGGGGTGTAGCGATTGATTGGTTACACCCCAGCCACTGACACAGTTAGCTGGATTTCTTTAAATGATATCAAAACAGTTACAACGCAAGGGCCCTGCGCTGTAACTGAGGAGGAAATTCAAGTTGCTATCTCTAGGAAGTTGATATCAGAACCGGTAGAGATACTAGTCCGGGATGAGAAAAACGCTTTAGATCGGTGCTTTTTAGTTTTCAGCAGTATGCCAGAACTGGAGGCCACACAATTGGGAGAAAATAAGTACGGCTTATGATTCCGGCTATTCCAACAGGAGATACCTTCAGTTTTGTGCCAACTTCTTTATCGGGGTAAGTGTGTTGAACTAAAATTGCCAGAAAAGCTAAGAAATGATATTATTTATATATTACAAGATTCTATCAAACTCCAGTATATCAAATAAATATCTTTGACTGGAAACAAGACATCGTGAGTGTGGTTTTATACAGCTATTTCCATCCCATCCCTAAAGGTAACAATTATCTCCTTACCCCGTCCAACTGTAGCGAACTCCACCATACTACACTAAAGCCGCTCATCAAACTCGGCCAGAATGCCTTCTTGCTCCTGCATGGTCCTGATGAACTCCAACAGCCGCTCACTCTGAGCAGCCTTTGCAGAGATAGCGTCAACCACCTCATCATACCGCACTTTGGCACCATTGTAGCGCCTAACCAGAGCGTCATACCGCTCCTGATAATCATCTTGGTTCTGCGCAATACGGACGTTTTCAGCAATCAATTCCTGCGCCATCTCTGCTGCTACGGACATCTCTTCTTCCAGCATATGCTTTTCTGCCTCCAAATCATCCGTCCGGCAGAGCGTTTTGCGCATGATTTCAGCATTAGTGACAATCTCTGCCTTCTCGGTAACAAGCTGACACCAACGCCGCCTTGATTTCATCTTACTTAATATGGGGAGTTTGGCACTTTTCGCCGTTATACTTGGGGTTGCAGCGGTAGATAACCTTGCGGTACTAGTCAGTCGAATGCCAGACCTTGGAGCCGAACCATCCGCCGTAATCAGCAGATTTTATCTTGTTGGAGAAGATACTGACGCCGCTGTAGCGAGAACTGTCGCTCTTGCGTGTCTCTAGTTCGGCCTGTACCATATCGAACACCGCAGGACTGATAATAGCCTCATGGTTCACCTCTACATAATACTGCGGTATCTGACCCTCGATCTTCTTCATTTTCTTGTTGAGAAAGTCCACGGTATACTCTTTTTGCAAAAGGGCATCGCCCTTATACTTCTCGTTCGAAAGCATTCGGCGTACCGTCTGCTGATTCCACACAGCCTTGCCGCCAGGGGTCTTGATGCCCTGCCTGGGTGAGCTCTACAGCAATGAAGTGTGGGCTCATGCCTTCGAGGAACAGGGAGAAGATAGGCCGCACAGTTTCCGCCTGCTCGGTGTTTACCACGATGGTGCCGTCAGGGCCTTTATCCAAACCGAGGACCCGGCTATACGCGAAACTCACCTTCCCATCGGCAAAGCGCTTGCGCTGCCCCCAGGTGACGTTTTCCGAAATGGAACGGCTCTCCTCCTGGGCCAGCGAGGACATGATGGTGATGAGCAGTTCGCCCTTAGAATCCAAGGTCCAGATATTCTCCTTCTCGAAGTAAATTTCCATGCCTGCATCCTTCAGCTGGCGCACCGTGGCGTGGTAAGACTGTCCATGGTATTCCGGGCAAAGCGGCTCACACTTTTGGTGATAATGAGGTCAATTTTTCCGGCGAGAGCGTCAGCTATCATAGCCTTAAAGCCTTCACGTTTCTTGGTATTTGTTGCTGACCCTCGTCCGTGTATATGGAAACGAACTCCCAATCATCCCTACTCCTGATGTAGCTATTGTAATAATCGATCTGCACCTCATAGCTGGTGGTTTGGTCCTCATGGTCCGTGGACACACGGGCATAACTGACAACCCGGCGTTTCTTTGTGCTGTTGATGGGAGCGGCGGTATATTTGCTTATGGTAGCCGGTTTCGCCGTTACTTTTCTTGCCATTTGTCGCCACGCTCCTTCTATCCATTGAACCCCATACCCGTGCCGATTCTGCCGCCGAGGTAGTTATATTCGATCCACAGGGCCTTGCGCTCCGACGTCCACATGGCTCTCTTGGCGTCAGATTTCCTTTTACCTCGCCGCTATAGAAACGGAACTCCGTCGTGTCTTTTCCGATAACGACGATGCTCTCAATACGCTCCGCAAAGGCGCTCTCGTTAAACTCATCAGTGCCAAGAACATTGGAGCATACGCCCTTGAGCAATTTTTCAGGAATATCCCTCGCACCGCAGCTTGCGGTTCTGCCCTTCTTTGAACCGCAAGTCCAAATGACGTAACCGCCCTGTTTCCGTGCGGAGCGAACGAAACTCCGATCACAGTTCCCGCATTTGGTTTTGCTGGAAAAGCAGGACAGATTCAGTGCCTTATTCGCGAAACAGCCAACCTCCCTTCGCCGTGCCATTTCCTCTTGCACATAGTCAAAAGTGGCTTTATCGATGGTGGCGGGATGACTTCTCCACATAGTACTGCGGTAATTCGCCACGATTTTTCTTCTTATGCTTGGTGATAGGGTCTTTGATAAACTCCTTCTGCAGGAGCAGATTGCCCGTGTAGGTGATGTTGGTAAGTATCAACTTGATGTTGGAATCCCGCATTACACAACCATGGGCGGCAAGTCCGGCGTGTCAAATGCCTGCTCTAAGTACCTGCCGAAACGCACGGCATCGCTGACGAGTTCGCCGAGCCAGCCCTCGTCAGGTTCCTCGGCAGCTGGACTGAATCCGAAAACCTGGCGGTACAGAAACAGCATTTCCAGATTCTGTTTGAGGAAAGTCTCATCGTGCAAGCTGTTGTCACGACAGCGTCTACCCTCTGGCGTGATAAACGCAATGTGCTTTCGGGTATCAGTCCACACTACTTGGTACCCCTCTTGCTCCATGTTATAGATAAAGGATGATTTCCGGTCATCTGCGTATTCCAAAGCCTCGTTGATGGCTAAAATCAAATCCAGTTTCCAACTCTCACCTTGCAAGCTGGCCTGGTATTCTCCGGGGTCATGCGCTTTGTATTTTCTTGTCTTTCAGCTTTTTTCAAAACTGCAAGCCCATGTCTTTGACAAGCCGTATCGTTGGCATTCCGATGAACCTGCAAATCTGCGGCGTTCTGGTGGAACTTCCTGCCGTCCACGCAGCTAACGGAATTTACCACCAGGTGATTGTGAAGGTGACCAGTACCAAGATGCGTAGCCACTACAACTTCAAAATTGGGGAATTCCCGTTCTGCAAGCTCGAGACCAATGATGTTAGCCTCTTGCGGGGTAAGGCAATCGTCGTCGGAAAAGGGTTGCACGAAGTGGTGGAGTTGTCGCCCATCTGTTTTCCGAAACTGCCGTTTCGTTGTAAGCATTTCTGTGTAAGCGTACTGGGGAGCACAATTGTGCCCTGATACAAATTTGAAATCTCCCTGTCTGGTTTTGCGTTCTTGGGCAACGTATTTCAGCACACCATGGAGCGCGCCCACTGTCTGTTTCTTATTCCGAATTGCTACAAAGGTCGCTATACTATCTCACCTCTCTTGCAATCTTTTCCAAAGCGGAATAAACTTTGGTGTAAGTGTTCACCAAAGTTTCCATTTGCAAGTCGTTGAACCTGCCCATGTTTGCCAGCACGGCTATCTGGTTAATGTTCCTGCCCTGTGCTTTCAACTCGGACAAAATTCCTTGCAAGCCCTCCACCCGCACAATTTTCTTGCCAAGCCCGCACTGAACGAGATAGGCGGTTACCGTCATTCCAGCCCCTTGCGTGCGCTTTTGTATAGCTGATTTTTCACTCGGTGTAAGCCTTGCCGTGATGATTTCTGTTTTCTTTTTTCCCTTCAAGTCCCTCTCCTTTTTTATCTTCCCTGGCCCCGTGCGACCGGCGTATAGCCGGCGCTATGCTTGCCCCTGCCTAAAAGGCAGGATTTTCTCTGCCCAACTGTCCTGGGAATTTTTTCCGACCACTTCTCCCAAAACATCCAGCAAGGCTGTTTCCTGCCCTTAACCTTGTCAGCTTCCCTACCCTTTGGTTTACCCGCCCGACACGGGCCGCACAGGCCCCACAAACGGCGTTGGTGTGGTTCCGTTTTTATTTCCACAACTGCCCCTCGTTGTAGTTGTCTATCGCCTGTTGGATAGGAAGAATCTTGTATTGCAAATTTTCATTACGGATTTGTCCGCTCAATTCATACTTGGACGGCTCGATTTGAATCAATTCCTTATACCAAAGTTCGTGCACATATTTCCGTACTGTGTTTTCGCCCATACCCACGGCTTTGCCAATAGTCTTGTAGCTCGGCCAGCACTGATGCGATGTCCTGTCCTCGTAGTGCATGAGGTAGCTGTAGCTTGCGATTTCCCCAGCCGATAGCCCGATGTGAAAAATTGCATTGGGCAGAGGGAAAAAGTTTGCAGGCCGTTCTGCCTTTGCTGAAGTGAAATAATTTATAACGTACTGTCCCCTGTCTGGCTCTCGATCCACAAGAGGAATTTCTCCTTGGGCACCACCAAGCGTGAGCCGATTTTCAGTACTGGGAAACCCTCCTGATGCAGCAGTTCGTAGGCCCCTGCCCTAGAAATGCCCAAAACCTGTGCCACTGTTCGCGCGCTAAGGAACAGTGGCAGCTCTTCGTGGTTTCTGAATTTGGATTGCAGCATTGGCACTTCCTGGAAAATTTTCCTTAGAATTTTCAAATCCTTGTTGTAGACTTATTCTTAAATCTGAGATTGATTTTAAGTGCGGTCTTATAGTAATACCTGGAAATCGATTTGTCAAGGGGAATTTTAAAAATATTCTAAATTTTATGATTGGGGAGTGGCGCAAGTGTTTGATTATGTGTTCTAACCTATTTTGCTGAGGGCCGGGAGCATTTCGTTTATGCCGACACGGTATGTTCCCGGAAAAAGGAAAAGGACTTCCCATTTCTGGAACGCCTTTTGCGGTTTGTCTATCTGGACATCTGGTCATTGGAGGACGAGTTCAAGAGGATGGACAAAGCGTTGTTGGATTTTTACAGAGAGCCCGGCTTTGATTCTCAGGCTGAGGTGATGAGTATGCTCGAGAAATTGGCAAGCCAGCACATCTATTTCGAGCTCCTGCGCTTGGACTGGCAGGCGCGATTCCATTATGCAGAGCAACATCCTGACGAGGATATCCACACAATTCTCCCGCACAAACAGCTTGTGCACATCCCCAGCACCGTCGATATGTTTCAAAAACAAATCATGCGGCTGTTTCAAGATGTGCTGGATATCGACGACGGCAAAAAGAAGCCAACCCAAGAAAAGCTGCGAACGTATCTGGATAAGGAGAAACCGCACCCGCTTTATGCGTACAAGTTCCAGCCGATTTCTACCATCTATGAGCGAATCAGTAAAGGTGCTTTCGCCGAAACCCTCCATCCGGTTTCCATCTACGACCTTATTGAGTTCACCTTCCGCGAGTGTGTCAAGTGCGAACAGCGTATGCGCATCTGCTCCTACTGCGGCAAGTATTTTGCCATTCCCCGGCGCAACACGGCGGAGTTCTGCACCCTGACTGTGGACGAGAATGGACACACCTGCAAGGAGGTTGGCGCCATGAAACGCTGGGCGGAGAAGAAAAACTCTGACGAGCTGTTTAAGGAGTACCGCCGGGAGTGCAAGAAACGCTTTAATTAGATAAAGGCGGGAAAGATAAGCCCCGGCACATTCTACGCGTGGAGCGCTGTCGTGAAGGGGAAGCGGGGTGAGTGTGCTGAAGGCAGACTGTCCTTTGATGAATTCAAGAAGTGGCTAAGCGAATCATAATGAAAAAGGGCTGGAATTCTCCAGCCCTTCTCTTTGTTAAGCGGCGCAGATTTTGAGTGATCCAGGCTGTTGGCTACTGTTTGAATCGGATTTGTCAAACCATGAAAACAAACAACTCCACACCTAAATGTCCTGCGGCAGGGCGTTATTCTACCGTTAGGGCAGAACCTGCTGTGCTGCCGCCCTATACTCCACCGGAGAGCTATGACCGCCTTAAGTGATTTGGAAAAATAGCTGTGGATGGAAAAACCACAGTGGAAAGCGATATCCGTCACAGGGTTGTCGGTAGAAACCAAGCGCTGGGCCGCGGTCAGGATGCGTCTGCGCTGGAGGTACTCCACCGGGCTGCAGTGCAGGTAGCGCTGGAACGCCTTCTGGCAGGTGCGGCGGCAGACATGGGCGGCACCGGCGATATCCCGTACGGTGACTTCACGCCCTAAATTTTCCTCGATCCAGCTCATCATTTCCTTTACCCGTACTTCCTGTTCTCCGGCCATCCGGCGGGCAGGTATGAGCCGGGCTTTTTCTGTTATCATGGCAATCATGCGGGAAAGCCCTGTGCGCGCCTCAAACTCAAAGCCCAGGGCCTCCTGCCCGCAGGCAGCGCACACCCGGTCGAACTCGCGGGAAAACCGGGTTTCTGCCGGGAAAAGCAAAAATGCAGGGCCGTCTGCCAGCAGGGGCAGCACGTACCGGGTGTCGAATACGCTGCTCGGCGCGCGGATACAATTTCGGGGCCAAACACTTAGGAGCGGTAGTGCCAGCCTCCGGACAAATCCATGGAATGAAACACGTCGGTATTGAAAAAGCAGCTCTACCCTGGTTCCAGGGTGAATTCTTCCGTCCCGGCCCGCACGCGCACATGACCCGTTTCCAGCCGGAACAGCTCCAGTTCCCGGTGCCAGTGGGCAATGATGCCCTTCCAGTGGCTGCCATGGGTGCCGGCAGAAACGTCGTTGTCGGTTAAATCAAAAGGCTCCCGGCCCTTGTTAAAGATTTCCTTCCCCTTAGAGTCCAGCAAAGCTGGGGCGCACCCATACAGGCAATCCCTACAAGGATAAGCAGGGTGGCGGGAACTCCCAGCGCATCCAGCAGTGTGCCGCCTAAAACGGCAGCCAGCACGCACCCCAAGATGTAGGCGCTGCCCACCAGAGACTGCCCCCGCAGGCGGCTTTCCGACGGGAACCAGCGGTCGACACAGCAGACGATGGAAGGGATATAAAAGGCGTAGCTGCAAAACTGCAGGAATTCCGCTGCGTATATGGCAGTGGGCGATTTGGCTAAGAAAACCAGGAAGGTCTTGAAAGCCCAGGCCCATGCAGCAAAAATCAAGATGGTTTGGTCGCTCAGCTGCCTGCGCAGTTTCCCATGCAGCCATATAGCTGAAACCTCTACGAAAGCAGCGATGGACAGGGCCAGCCCCAGGTTTTCCGTCCCTCCGCCCAGACTTTGCATAATTTGCAGCATGAAATTGTCGATGAGGACGTGCGCCAGGGAAAGACAGATGATTCCTGCCAGCAGCAGCGGGAAACCGGCGGGATACCTGTTTTTGTTTTTGCTGTCTTTTGTGGAAGGGCTTTCCAACGGTTGCCCCGGCAGGCTTGGGGAGCTTAGCAAAGAGAGCAGGTATGCTTATAGGGATACAATAGCCAAATAGAAAGCCGGGAGGAATACTGCCGGGATTTTCCCCAGCAGCCAGCCCATCCCGGCAATGGTACCGGCAAACAGAAGGGAGGCGGCACTGCGGGCAGAGCTGAAATCTACCGGGCAGCCTGCGTCGCTCCAGCGCTGGGCCAGGGAGTTGACCAGGGGCTGCAGGGCAGAATACAAAGAGAGGATAAGGGTAAACAGGAGCGCCATCCCCAGTCCAGGCAAAGGCAGCCATAAAAGCAGGGCGCTAAGCAGTGCGGCAATGGTATAGAGCACACACAAGCCCTTTTCCGAGTGGACTCCCGTGAGCTGCAAAATCGAGGCGATGGACGGCTGCAGGACAGTGGATATGCCATAGGAGCATCCCAGCGCCAGCCCGACTTCCCCGTTAGAAAAGCCGTTGCCCTGCAAATAGGCCGAGGCAAAGCTGAACATCAGCCCACAAGCCATCCAATAGAGGATCTGCACCAGCGTGTAAAGAAACTGCGCATTTTTCTTTGTAAGTGTAAGCACGGCGCTATTCCCCTTTTTCAAGGGATTTCTACCTGACGGCGCAGGGCGGAGACATCCCCGGTAAATATGAACCCGTGTATGCCTAAGGTTTCGGCTGCGTGGACGTTTGCCTCCATATCGTCTATAAACAGGCATTCCCAGGGATTTAGATGATATTTTTCCAGCAGAAACCGGTAAATTTCCTCTCCAGGCTTTACACAGCGGCAAAGAGCGGAAACCACCACACCGTCAAAAAGTGGGCTGCCAGGGACGCGGGGCCAATATTCCGGCTGGCAGACACTGGCGTTTGACAGCAGGTACAAGCCCAGGCCAGCAGACTTGCAGTCTGTTAAAAAAGCGGTCATGCCGGGTATAGGCTCAATGGGGTCATCCCACGCGAAAATCAGTTTGTGCGCGGCATCGTGCAGGCGCTGGGGCAGGTTCTTGAGAGCCTGTTCCTCCAGGCCCGCCTCTGTCAGTTCCCCGGAATCCAGCTTGGGCCACAGAGGGGGAGTGGAAGATTTCCAGGAGCAGAAACGCCCTGTCCTGCGGACTGTGGATTTCCAGGCGGTCTAGAAAGTGTTCTGGGGCATAGCGCAAGAGGTCGTTGCCCATATCAAGAAGAATAGAGTGCAGCATGGATATCTTCTCCTTTCGGTTTAAGGATAGGATAACAGATGCCTTTGGAAAATGCTATAGCATTTCGGTCTAGTTCTATAAAAATTCGGCATGAAACCGCCATGCAGGGATTAAAACCTGTGGGATATATTTGAGGTCTGGGCTTATCTATAGTGTATCGGATTTGTCCCTGTTCTTTGTTAAGCGACGCAATTTTTGAAGGTTATTTTAGACTTGGCGTGAGGAACTTCCTTGTGACTCCTCTCTTTCTGACCCACACCGTGACCCACACGCCAAAAAGCTGTGTGGAGACAATGGAAGTGATAGGGCGGAAAACGGCCCGTATGTGTGCTGAAAATGGTCAAAACTGCCGGAACCCTCCCAATGTACGCCCTCCACACTGTTTGTAATCAGCAGGTCAGGGGTTCGAGTCCGTTCACCAGCTCCAAACTGGGCGGTCCGGCCCGACAGGAAGGCCGGACAAGCCTTGTATAAAACTTCATAATTTATGGGGGAGTTCCCGAGTGGCCAAAGGAGGCAGACTGTAAATCTGTTGTCGACGACTTCAGTGGTTCGAATCCACTCTCCCCCACCAAAACGGCTTGAAACTGCGGTTTCTAGCCGTTTTTTTGTTTGATTTTCTCAGATTTGTGTGCGTATGCTTTACAAAAAAAGTAGCGCAAGAAACTCTAATTTGCAGAGGAGACTGGCTATGATAGGAATCTACGATTGTTTTGGCTATGGTGGTAGTTTTGATGTGCCTTTTGAAGAGAGATACAAACTAATAAAGCTGGCCGGGTTTGATTGCGTGATGTTATGGTGGAGTGACAAGTTTGGAAGGGGTGCAGGATATCAAGAAGATGTCCGTTTGGCAAGAAAAGCTGGACTGGAAATTGAGAATATGCATACGCCGGTCCATAAACAGCATTGCTTATCATCTGATAATTTGGATGGGGAAAGCGTCTTTCAAACATATCTGCGGTGTGTAGAAGATTGCGCCGCCTTTCACATACCCACGATGGTAATTCATTTGCCCGATGACCAATACCCGGTTCATGAACTGGGGTTAAAAAGATTAGAGAAGATTATTTATAAGGCAGAAGACGAAGGGATCCAAATTGCGTTTGAAAATTTAAATAATATCAATAATCTGGATACGGTATTAAGTACATTTCAGTCAAAATTTGCAGGCTACTGTTATGACAGTTGTCATCACCAAAACTATGTTTCCGATATTGACTTGCTGAGCAAGTACGGGAACCGTTTAATGGCGCTGCATCTGCAGGATAATGGCGGCAAGCATAATCAGCATCAGCTTCCGTTTGATGGGAATATTGATTGGAAAGAAGTTATGAAGAAGATAACGCGCACAGGCTATCAAGGATGATTTGAATGGTACTGAGCCAAGTACTGGCCTGGATTGCGGCGTTTCTCTGCATACTGGAAACCCTGCGCTATGTGGCACGCATCAGCAGAGTGGATACACTGAACAGGGCCTTCCACAGAATACATATACCCGCCGGTATTCTGCTCTTAGCCACGGCCGGGCTGCACGGCCTACTTGCCGGGAATTTTTCGGATGTTTCTGTAAGCGAAATAGAACTTGCCCCGGTCCTCTTTACTGCCAACTGGGGTACGGCGTGCTTTTTATGTGCCATATTCCTGGCGGTGGGTTATTTGCCCCACAGGAAGTTTCGGGGAAAGTGGATGTTTGTCCACCGGGTGCTGGCATTCCTGATGTTCCTCCTGCTGGTTTTCCATTTGGCGGACGTGGGGATTCATCTGCCGGATAGATGGACAGCCCCTTCCTTTGCCGGGAACGCCGGGCAGGACAATTCCGTCTATTCAGAAAGAGAGGCAGCAACACCCACGCCAGAGTTGGCCGCAACGGCAGCACCCTTGCCCACGGTAGAAGTAGCTACGCCTACTGCGGCGCCAACTGAGGAACCTGTTATACATTCTTCACAGCCTGAGATAATCTCGGAAGAACCTATGTGGGAGGACGGTATTTACACAGGCACGGGCCAGGGGCGCAATGGTACCATTACTGTGAATGTGACAGTGAGTTCGGGGAAGATTACAGATATTGAGGTTACTGGTGAGAACGAAACCCCTAAGTACTTCGCTCGGGCAAAGAGTGTTATTGATTCCATTCTATCTGCCCAATCCACAGAAGTGGATGCTGTTACCGGGGCGACAATTTCTGCAGAAGGAATCAAGGCCGCTGTTGAGGATGCTTTGGAACAGTAAAACGGAACCATGCGGGTGGCAGGACGAGTGGCCCTGCCGGCAATCTTGCTGAATCTTTTGACGGATCCCTACCTTGCCAACCCGATTGGTCCTCGCTCCTTTTAAGCAAGATTGAACCACAAAGTGTCCGGAGATTCGTCTGGAATATTTTGGAGCGCTATGGCGAAAGGCAAGCGTGACGAGTGCGCTGCCTGGCAAGATGTCTTTTGATGGACTTGAGAAGTGGATGGCTGAATCTTGAACGGCGTACGCTCTGTTTTGCGGCGTAGATTCTGGCCGGCCTTGTTGTTGAAATCCAGCCCTTCACTGTGCTGGGTTTCTTTTTATGCGAATATGTGCGAAGTCTGGCATAAAGGCAAATCTGAACAATAGAATTTGACCTATCCATATTTCTTGTCCTGGACAGGAAGTCCCACTTTGACACTCCCCCTTGACAACAGTTCCGTCCCGCTTTACACTGTGTTTGTAAACGGACAGTTTCCCTTACGGGAACATTTCATGACATCTCTGTGACATTCCGTTACATCGGGGTTGCATGACCATCTCCCATTTGTTATTCTGATAGAAAGCATGGTGGTGAACATGATAAAATTTGCAATCTGTGATGACGAACCCCGGATGGCCCAGGAACTTGCCAGCCATCTTGCGGACTATATGCGTAAAAAATCAATATCCGACTACTCTGTCAGCAGTTTCTGCAATGGCCGCGCCCTATTGGAAAGCGGCAGCTACGATGTGGTTTTCCTGGACATCCAGATGGAACAACCAGACGGCATGGAAACGGCAAGGCAGCTACGCCGTAGGGAGGATCACAGCCTGCTGGTGTTTGTGACCGTCCTGAAGGAGTGTGTGTTTGACGCCTTCCAGGTGGAGGCATATGACTATCTGCTCAAGCCCCTGGACAGGGCCCGGTTCAGACGGACGATGGACCGGGTGTTGCGCTCTCTGGGGCAGAGGGCTGCTGGGGGCATTGTAATTCAAAAGGGTCACGGCTGCGAGGTGGTTCCCTTCTCAAGCCTGGTGTACGGCGAGGTGCTGGGACGGAAAATATACCTCCACAAAGCCGGCGGCAGTGTTACCGCCTACTATGAACGCCTGGAAAACCTGGAGCGCCAGGTGGACGGGCGCTTTTTTAAGTGCCACCGCAGCTATCTGGTCAATCTGGACTACGTGAGCGGGTGCCAGGATGGCCAAGTAGACCTGGCCCAGGGGGAGAAAATCCCTGTTTCCCGATTGCGGGAGCGGGCGCTGACCCAGGCCCTTTTGCGTCACATGAAGGAAAGGGGGATCTAGCATGGATTATTTTAGCCTGATTATGGACGGGATCAGTGTTGTAGGGCAGGGCGTGATGCACATTTCCTTTGTCACCCGCCTTACCGGAAAGGGACGCAGGCTTTGGCATTTCGCGGCCTACTGCCTTGCCCTCTGTGGGATCCAATGGCTGTCGCTTAGCCTTCATGTCAACGAAATTCCCTTCATCGCCGCCGGAATCCTGGTGCTGTATGCTGTCAGCCGCTTTGGGATGGGGAACCAGCGGCCTGTATCCTGGCTCGCGGCGGTGCTGGCCTTTTATGTTTCGCAGTTCTCCTTTGGCATTCTCAACTCTGTGGAGGCAGCGCTCTTTCCCCGTTTTATCGGAACCCCGCTGCTGTATCTGCTGCTTTTGGCGGCACAGATACTCTTTTTCATCCTGTGCGCCGGTTGTTACCGGGCTGTACGCCGTTTTCTGGACTGGACCGGGGACAGCCCTACCCCCAATATGGCGCTGCCGCTGATCCCCATTTTGTTTTTCTTTGCCGCGGAGCTGTATATTCTTCAGAGCGCCTACAGCTTTTTTGCCCCCAGCATCTCTCTGGAGGAGGTTGGCAGGCACAGTACCCTGCTGTTCTTGCAGGTCATGGGGCTGGCGGCCATGCTATGCACGCTCTATGCCTACCGCCAGCTTTGCCAGGGGTTTCAGGCCAGGGCGGAGTTGCAATCCCTGACCCAGGCGTCCCAGGCCCAGATGGTTTACATCGCTGAGGCCCAGGCCCGCTACCGGCAGACAAAATCCTTTCGCCATGACGTCAAGAACCACCTTTCTGTGCTGGACGGCCTGCTCAGGGCAGGAAAGCTGGAGGAGGGCCGGGCGTATCTGGAAAAGCTGGAAACCGTGTCGGAGGCCCTGTCCTTTCCCTACCAGACCGGCAACCCGGTGGTGGATATCCTGCTGGGGGAGAAATTGGGGCTGGCCAAGGAGATCGCGGCCGAAGTGTCCCTGGTTCTGCCCAACCCCTGCGGTATCGATGACTTTGACCTGTGCGTGCTGTTTGCCAACGTCCTGGACAACGCCATCACCGCTTGCCGTGGCTGCGATGGAGAAAAGGCCATCCATATCAACGGCAAGCAGCAGGGGGACTTCTATATGCTGACCTTTGAGAATACCTGCGCCGATGAACCGCTGCCCCCGGCAGGAACCGGGTTTTCCAACATCCGGGCGGTGGCGGAGAAGTATCATGGGGCAGTGCTGACGGAGAAAGCGGGAGGAAGGTTTTCTCTCCATGTGCTGCTGAATGTTTCGGCCATACGGCATTCGGGTCTATAATCTTTGCTAGCGGCGATGCGGGAGATGAAATATAGTGCCCCCCAACATTTCATGACGTCCAGAGATCATCTTATGACAAAAGCCTTGAAACCGCACGCTCTGCCCGGTAAAATTATGAGAGCGAGGCTTTATCCAAACTCCATTATTTATTCGGAAAGGAGACGCAGACATGAATATACAGATGATGGATGGGCTTTTGGGGGCCAATTCCAATATCAAGCTGGCAGGTACGCCCATGAGCGTGTACCGCCAGGCCAGCGCCGAGGGCGATACGGAAAAGATGAAGCGAGCGCTTGGCTACACCGGCGAATGCGCAGAGAAGGCCGTCAAGTACCAGGAGAAGCTGGACGAGGGCATGAAGGCTGAGGCAAAAGATGAGCGGGAAAAGACCAAGCTGGAGCAGGAAACCGCCATCGAAAAGCGCCGGGAGGAGCACAAGCGCACAGAAGAAAGCACGGGGCCGGACTGCCCGCAGGGGACCGACCAGGTTCAAATCACCGAGGCGGCGAAAGCGGCGCTGAAAAACAGCCAGCCAGTGGAGGCACCGCCGCCGGTTTCCAGTGAACCGGTGATCTATACGCCGGCCGGAGAGGTTTCATCCGCTCCGGCGGAAACAGAACCCAGTGTTTCATTTTCTGCATAATATGCATAATATTTTAAGGAGGAATATCTTATGACGCCAATTTCTGGTTTGAATCACGAAACAATCCGCCCCTTGGCCGCTCCTGAGAAGACACAGGGCGCGCCCAAGGTTCAGAAACCTGAGGAGCTTCAAAGCCGCCAGCCGAAGGCCATGATGGATGAATACGTCCCCGAGGAACCGGGAGAGCCCTCCGGCCGCTATTGGATGGGCAAGGATGAGGATGGTCAGCCAAAAATTCATTTCGACGATCCGGAGAAGGCGGCAGGCGCGCCCAGAAAACCGGAGGAAAAGTGGATGGGCAATACTGACAAGGTGGACCGGGAAATTGAAAAACTTAAGAAGAAACAGCAGGAGTTGAAACAGAAATTGCGTACCGAAACAAACGAGGCCAGGATCAAGGATCTGGAACGCCAATTAGCGCAGACGGAACAGGAGCTGAAACAGAAAGACAACGATACCTACCGCAAACAGCACGCTACACTCACGCAGATCTCATAGTTCATGGAAAGCGGCGGTTTGCAAAAACCGCCGCTTTTCCTCGCATTAACAACTCATTTAAGGGGGTGGACATGGAAGATTTGAAAATCCTATGGGCATATTTCAAAGAACACCAAACAGGTGCCGGGGTTATCCTCATTGCAACCATCGTAGGGGCCGTATGAGGGGACATCTCTTTGTAACGGTTGGCCCGGCTGAAAAATGCAGAAAATATCCGGGGATAATCAGGGTGGAAAGCAGGGATGACCTGATGGTTTTCTCGGTAGTATAGCCCGATAAGTTGCCGCTAACCGTACAATAAAAACCGTAAAAATAGGTTGGGTGAACCATAAGGCTATAACAATCCTTCAATATCCCAATATGACTCTTGAAAAAATAACGTGTATGACTCTTGAAAAAATGACGTGCAGCCGCTTGCATGGCTGCACGTCTTAGGAGTGAATGAGCAAGATGCTTATCCGAACATCCTGCATGAGGTATGAGCGGACTTGTGTGGAGAGAGGTCAGCTTTTTTCTCGTTTTCCTGGAAAAAGTCGGTGTAATCCAGCCCGTCGTGCTTTTTGATTATGTGCCGGGCTATGCCATAAATAACTGCCGCCAACAGAAGTATTGCAAGTATGAAAAATAACATTTTGCCTTCCTCCTTTCTTGTCTACATTATAAAGGAGGAAGGCTTTTTCCGCTTTCAAAATCATACGCAAGGCCATAACAATCGGACATAATTCTCTATTTCTCTTTCTGCGGCCTCTCCCGAAATTCCAGCGGGCTGCACCCAAAGGCCTTGCGAAAGCGCTCGCTGAAATAGCTGGGCCCGCTGAACCCGGCCTCAAAGCAAATTTCCGTCACCGTCAGGTCCGTATCCCGCAGTAACACAAGGCCGTTGCGCAGCCTATATTCAATCAGATAGGCGTTAGATAGTGTCTACACAAGGTAGAGGAATTGTGATAGAATGGAAGCATCAAAAAAGACAGGAGAGGAAAAGATGGATGCTTCCTATCACAGACACGACATAAGCGATCAAGTGTGGT
>NZ_JAWXXJ010000035.1:0-22119 GCF_034335085.1 Acutalibacter caecimuris
GAGGGGATTGGGGGGGTGGGTAGGAGATAGAGCGTGGAGGGAGAGCGGGAGGGGTAGGAGATGGGGGAAGGCTAGGGGGAGGGTTGAGAGGGAGCGGCAAGTGGGCAATGGGGGTGTGATTTTTTATTTGATAGTATGTTGTCACTTTTTGGTAAATTGGAGGGAGTGGGGGCTTGGGAGTGATTGGGTTGCTTGGGTGAGGGAGGATGGGATGAGGGGATTGGGCGGAGGGTGGGTAGGAGATAGAGCGTGGAGGGAGAGCGGGAGGGGTAGGAGATGGGGGAAGGCTAGGGGGAGGGTTAAGAGGGAGCGGCAAGTGGGCAATGGGGGTGTGATTTTTTATTTGATAGTATGTTTTCACTTTTGAGTAAATTGAGGGAGTGGGGGCGGGGAAGTGACCGGGTTGATTGGGTGAGGGAGGATGGGATGAGGGGATTGGGGGGGGTGGGTAGGAAGATAGAGCGTGGAGGGAGAGCGGGAGGGGTAGGAGATGGGGGAAGGCTAGGGGGAGGGTTGAGAGGGAGCGGCAAGTGGGCAATGGGGTGTGATTTTTTATTTGATAGTATGTTTTCACTTTTGGGTAAATTGGGGGAGTGGGGGCGGGGAAGTGACCGGGTTGCTTGGGTGAGGGAGGATGGGATGAGGGGATTGGGGGGGGGTGGGTAGGAGATAGAGCGTGGAGGGAGAGCGGGAGGGGTAGGAGATGGGGGGTGGAGGCTAGGTGGAAGGTTGAGGGGTTGAGGCAGAAGGGCGGCGGGTTTGGTGATTTTTTGTTTGATCGTGCGTTGTTGTTTTGTAGGTGGGGAATCGTATGGTATGGAGGGCGGGTGCGGTATTTTCATTGGGTGTAATTTTTTCAACATATGGTTCTATTAAGGGTTGAAAACTGTGGGGTTGGCGGGGGACTTTGGGGAAGTTTATAGTATGCCTTTTGGCTGGCACTCGTGGGATGTTAAAGTGGGCAATAAAATGGCGTGACATAAAAGTTTCGTCTTTTCACCTGCCGGTTCGGTCGGCTCGTGACGGCCGCTCTACTTGGCTGCGCCAAGTAGCCGGTGGCCCTCGCCCTTTTCAAAGGTGGTGGGGGTGGCCGTTACTTCGTCATAAAACGCTCATTTTGGACACGCCCCATAAAATGGCGTGACATAAAAGTTTCGTCCACCTTTTCAAAGGTGGTGGGGATTCCCAAGGGGCAACGCCCCTTGGGCCGCCGGAGGCAAAGGCGCTGGAGGCAAAGGTGGTGGGGGTGGAGGGGGCAAAGGCGCGGGCGGTTTTTTGGCTGTTTTTGGGCGGGGCGGGGGCGGTTATGGGGGGCGGGGCGGGGCATACTAATCCCAAATAATTTTTTGGGAGGTACTGTATGGCGAGAGCATCGGCACAGGGGGGCCGGGGGAACCGGCGGAAGATCGACTACCACGAGCACGAGGCGACCGGGGAGGAACTGTTCCCGGATATCTCCAACGTGGCCTCGGCCAACGAATGCACGGGGCTGATGTACCGGGCGCCCAGGGACCAGGCGGAGTGGGAACACTACCAGGAGCTTTCTTCCATGGCCATCCCCCGCAAAGAGGGCAAGGAAGGCAAGGCGAGCGAGGCGCGCAAGGAGCGTAAGGACGGCCAATAGCCGCGGCCTACCGGGCAGAAAAAAACCGCCCCCCAATAGGGGACGGTTTTTTTGCGCCGCTTATTCGGCCCCGGCCTCGGCCAGGGCGCGGTTTAACCATGCCTCGGCAATGTCCAGGGCCAGGTACAGCCCGTCTTTTTCGCTGGTCTTGACGATCTGCTTGCGGGTGCGTATCTCCGGGTCGGTGTACATTAACTGTACGGCCACTTTGTCGGCCACGTCCAGGTCGCCGACCTTTTTCTTCGACTTGACTTCCATGCGGATCACGTATTTGTCCGCCATGCTGCCATAGTAGATGGTGTCCCCGCTGCGCACCAGCGGCCTGCCCTTGTAGGTGGGGAACGCCTGCTCCCCCTTGGGGGCGGTCTTTTTCTGTTCGCTCATCCAGTCACCACGCTTGTTTCAGATTTTGCGGGGGTCACTCCCCCAAGTAGGTCCGTACCATCGCCTTGAGCAACTCGTCACGGTCTATACGCCGTACCAGGCTGCGGGCGTTGTTGTGGGTCGTGATATAGGTGGGGTCCTCTGACAGCAGGTAGCCCACGATCTGGCTGATGGGGTTGTAGCCCTTCTCCTTTAACGCATCGTATACGATCAGTAAAATGCGTTTCATGTCCGCTTCCCGCAGTTCGTCCAGCGAGAAGGTTATGGTGTTGTGGTCTTCCGGCACTTCGGCCACCTCCTTATCTGCTTTGCCTATTTGCCTATTCCCTATTATCATACTCGAATTCTTCCCGAATTGCAAGGCTTTTTTTAAGCCCGCCTCCCGCGGCTTGCCCCCGGCGGTTTGCCTCCGGCGGCTTAAGAAACTTTTTGAAAAAAGTTTCTTAAGAATTTTCAAAAACTTTTGAGGCGTTATTTGTCGGCTTGTGGGGGAAAGTTGTTTGCTCGACCGGTGGCTTTATTGTTGCTTTGCTTTTTGCTTTTTTTGATTGGTTCGACTGCCTCCGGCGGCTTAAGAAACTTTTTGAAAAAAGTTTCTTAAGAATTTTCAAAAACTTTTGAGGCGTTATCTGCCGGCTTGTGGGGGAAAGTTGTTTGCTCGACCGGTGGCTTTATTGTTGCTTTGCTTTTTTCTTTTTTCTTTTTTGATTGGCTCGACTGGTGGCTTTGCGGTTGCCTGGCTTTTTTCTTTTTGACTGGCTCGTTACATAAAAGTGGGGCACGGGATTATTTTGGGTGGAGGGATTGCCTTCCAATCAGCAAAACAGAAAAAAGCGGATAAAAGACGGGCTTCATCGCGGGGCGGGGCTTGGGGCGATAACGCTGCCGGGGCGCGAGGGTGGGAGTCCAGAGGGCCGGTGGCCCTCTGGCAGGGATTCTCAAGGGGCGGAGCCCCTTGGGCCGCCGGAGGCAGAAGAGTACGCCAGGGGCCTAAAACAGCCGGGGTTGGCTTAGCTGCGCAGGGAAACGCCCAGGGGGGCGAGGGCGGCGACGATGGCGTCCACGGTGGGTTGGATTTCCTCTTTGGAGAGGGTTTTTTCCGGGGAGGAGAAGGCGAAACGGAGGGTAAGGCTTTTCTGGCCGTTTTGGGTGAAGGCGTCTATGAGGGTGACGCCGGTAAGCTGGCTGCCGGCACCGGCCCAGGCGGGCTCCATGGCGGCAAAGCGCAGGCCGTCCGGCACCACCAGGGAGAGGTCGATATCGATGCCGGGGAACCGGGAGGGCTCCCGGTAGGCAAGGTCCCCGGCGGGCAGCCCGGCAAAGGCGTCCATATCCAACTGGGCGCAGACCACGGCGGCTTTTTTGTCAATATGGCGGGCCACGGCGGGCTTGACCGCGCAGACCCAGCCCAGCGCCTGGCCGCCGCCCATAACCACCGCGGTGTTGCGGGGGTGCTGCCAGCCGTGCCGGGGGGCGCAGTTGGCCAGCTCCAGGTTTACACGCTTGACGCCCGCGCCCAGGGCCTTGACTATGGCAACCAGCCGGAAGAACAACTCCCGCTCGCCGGCCAGCCGGCTGTACAGGGCAATGCCCAGCTTTTTGCGCTCGTTGCACAGGCCGTCTTCCCCCAGGCCCTCGCAGACCCGGCCGATCTCGAACACGCCAAATGCCGGGGCAAAGGCCCGGTTCTCCTGGAGGACCGCCAGCAGGGTGGGGCCCATGCTGCGGCGGAGGATCTCATGGTCCGGGGTTTGGGCGTTGAGCAGGCGGACGTTCTCCTCCGGCTCCAGCCCTAAGAGTTTCTCTTTTTTGGCATCGGCCCAGATATAGGAGTGCACCTCGTGCAGGCCGTAGGAGGCGACCAGCATATCTTTGGCGAAATGGTCCGCCTTATTCTGCTGGCTTTTGCGCCGGGGGTATAGGGGGCTACGGGTGGTGGCGACAAGGAAGTTATCGTAGCCGTATATGCGGGTGATCTCCTCGATAAGGTCCGCCTTGATGGTGACGTCTTTGGTGGCCCGCCAACTGGGCACGGAAACGGTGAACCGGCCGCCCGCTTGGGACACCCCAAAGCCCAGGGAGCGCAGGGTGTCCACGATGCGGCTGTCCTCGATCTCGATGCCGGTGTAGCGGTCTACATAGGCCCGGTCAAAGGTAAGCTCCACGGCGGGGTAGCGCTTGACGTACACATCCGTAAGCCGGGAGATGACCTGGGCCTGGGGGTCAATGTCCAGCAGGAGTTTCATAAACCGGCCGATGGCGGTCACGGTCATTTCCGGGTCCAGGGTCTTTTCGTAGCGCATGGAGGCATCGGTGCGCAGGCCCAGCCGGGTGGACGCTTTGCGCACGCTGGCGGCATCGAAATTGGCGGACTCCAGCAGCAGGCTGTCCGTGCCGTCCCCGATCTCGGAATCCAGCCCCCCCATAACCCCTGCCACGGCTACCGGCTGGCCGCCGGAGCAGATCATCAGGGTGTTTTCGCCGATCTTCCGCTCTACCCCGTCCAGGGTGGTGAAGGAGAAGGGGCTTTCGAACCGCTTGACCTCGATACGGCCCACCTTGGCGCAGTCAAAGGCGTGCATGGGCTGGCCCATTTCCAGCATCAGGTAGTTGGTCAGGTCGGCCAGCAGGTTGATGGCCCGGCTGCCGCAGTAGAACAGCCGGATACGCATATCCACCGGGCTGACTTTTTGTGTGATATTGCGCACCTTGAGGCCGGTGTAGCGGAAACAGAGTTCCTTGTCCTGCACATCGATGGCAATGGGGTCCAGGCTGTCGAAGGGGGCCAGGGAAACGGTTTCCAGGGGCCGGAGGGGCCGGCCGGCCAGGGCGGCAAACTCTCGTGCAATGCCGTAGTGGCCCCACAGGTCCGGGCGGTTGGTCAGGGACTTGTTGTCCACCTCGAACACCGTGTCCCGGATGGCGTAGAGTTCGGTGATATCCCGGCCCACGGGGGTATCCGCCGGCAGTTCCATCAGGCCGGAATGGTCGGCGGAGATGCCCAGCTCTTTTTCGGAGCAGCACATACCGTGGCTCTCGTACCCGGCGATTTTGGCACAGGCGATGGCCTGCCCGGCCACCATGCCCCCCTCTTTGACAAAGGGGACGATAAGGCCCTGGCGCACGTTGGGGGCGCCGCAGACCACATCGTACACCCGCTCGCCGGCGTCCACCTTCAGCAGGTGGAGTTTTTGGGAATCTGGGTGGTTTTCTACGGAAAGGATTTTGCCGGCCACCACGCCTTGCAGGTCCCGGCCCATCTCAAAGACCTCTTCCACCTCGGCGGTGGACAGGGTAAACCGCTGGATGAGGGCGGGCAGGTCCAGGCCGGAGAGGTCTACAAAGTCGCTGATCCAGTTCATGGAGATTAACATAGTTTTCCTTCTTTCCTCACTTCATATGTCAAAACCAAGGCTGCCATTACCCGGCAGTCTTCGGCGCCAGCTTTTCTAAAATCTCTTGCAACTGCTGGGCGGTGGACTTGCCGTTGTCCTCGCCCATCTGCCTGTCCAGCGCCGCGTACAGGAGCCGCAGGGTTTCGTCCTCCTCCTGCATCTGGCGCATATCCTTGGCGCGTTTCATGTTCTCGATCATGGCCATAAACACCTGGTTCATGTTGCCGGCGGCCGGGGCCTGGGGCCGGTACTGGTTGGTATTTCCCGTGACGGTCTTGTTATCTATCTGCATGGTTTCCTCCTTTTACTCGTGGGCAAACTGGGCCAGGGCCTTCAGGTTCCCGCTGTTCAGGTCGCGGATGTCCCGGACCCCGTACTTCATCATGACCAGCCGGGTGAGGCCCAGGCCGAAGGCAAAGCCGGTGTACGTTTCCGGGTCTACGCCGCCCATTTGCAGCACATTGGGGTGGATCATGCCACAGGGGCACAGCTCTACCCAGCCGGTGTGGTGGCAGGTGGAGCAGCCCTCGCCCCCGCAGATAAGGCAGTTGATATCCAACTCAAAGCCGGGCTCTACGAAGGGGAAGAAACCGGGGCGCAGGCGGACCTTGACGTCCCGCTCAAAGACCTCTGAGAGCATGGTCTTCATGAAATAGATCAGGTTGGAGATGGAGATGTTTTTATCTACCATGATGCCTTCCATTTGGAAGAAGGTGTTCTCGTGGCTGGCATCCAGGGCCTCGTTGCGGAAACAGCGGCCGGGGAAAATGGCCCGCACCGGCGCGCCGTACTTGCGCAGGATGAAGTTTTGGGCAGCGGAGGTGTGGGTTTTCAGCAACTGGCCGTTTTCCAGGTAGTAGGTGTCCTGCATATCCCGCGCGGGGTGGTTTTTGGGGATGTTGACGGCCTCAAAGCACTCGTAGTCGGTGACGATCTCCTTGTAGTCTTCCACCATGAAACCCATGGAGGTGAAGATCTCCTCCAACTGCCGCTGCACCACGGTGATGGGGTGGTACGAGCCCCCCAGGGGCTGTACGGGCAGGGTCACGTCGTACTGCTCCGCGGCGGCCAGCTCCCGCTGCTCTTCCGCGGCGCGGATGGCCTCTACCTGCTGGGCCAGGCGCTCTTCTACCTGCTTTTTTAGCTGGTTGATGTGCTGGCCCAACTCCTTTTTCTGGTCGGCGCTTACGCTTTTCAGGCCCTTGAGCAGCTCTGTGACCGAGCCCTTTTTGCCCAGGTACGCGACCCGCAGCTTTTCCACGGCTTCGCTGCTGGCGGCTTTGGCAAGCTCCTGCTCAAAACTCTCCCGCAGGCCGTTTATCTTTTCCTTCATGCTCCAACGTCCTTTCCTTGCTTTTGCTGTGTTTCTTTGCAACCCTTAGCTTTATATTATAGCACTTTAGCCCGCCGCTTTCAAGGGATTTTTCTTTTGGGGCATGGCGCCTTGGCGGGGGCGGTTTGCCTCCGGCGGGCAGGGGCGCTGCCCCTGCACCCTGCCAAAGGGGCACGGCCCCTTTGGGAACCCTTTTGCGGGGGGACGGTTTGCCTCCGGCGGGCAGGGGCGCTGCCCCTGCACCCTGCCAAAGGGGCACAGCCCCTTTGGGAACCCTTTTACGGGAGGCGGTTTGCCTCCGGCGGGCAGGGGCGCTGCCCCTGCACCTTGCCAAAGGGGCACAGCCCCTTTGGGAACCCTTTTGCGGGGGGAGAGGGATAGGACAGGAAGGTGCGGGACACGGAAGGGGGGCTTCCGTTTTTCTTTTTATATTTTTCTTTTTCCATTTTTATTTTTCTTCTTTCTATTTTTTATTTTCTTTCCTCTTATTTTCTTTCTTCTATTTTTCATTTCTTTGTTTTCTTTTCTTCGATGATTCTTTTCTTTGATTTTGCTTTTTTTCATTTTTTGTTTTGTTTTTGCGGGAGGGCGGTGGGGGTGTTTGAGGAGGGGGCATAACCTTGGCGGGGGCACAAAATGTAGGGGTGGGGCGGGTTGGGAGGCCGGGAGGCGATTGACAAATGCGGGCTTTTCTATTATAATACTAGGGATATTATATTTCTGGCAGTTGGGCGCGGTTTGCGCCAGAAGGAGATGGCCCCATGAGTTTTCAGATAGTAGGCACTGGCAGCTTTGTGCCGGAACGGGTAGTGACCAACGACGAACTTTCCACCATGGTGGAAACTACGGACCAGTGGATCACCCAGCGGGTGGGGGTGAAGGAACGCCATGTGTGCACCACCGAAACAGTGACCGACCTGGGTGTACAGGCCAGCCGCCGGGCCCTGGAGGCCGCCGGGGTGCGGCCGGAAGAACTGGATCTGATTATTGGGGCGACCATCAGCGCGGACACCATTTCGCCAGGGCTGGCGGGCATGGTACAAGCCCGCCTGGGGGCCAACTGCCCGGCTTTTGACATGAATGTGGCCTGCCCGGGGTTCCTGTTTGCGCTGGATGTGGCGGCGGGCTTTTTTGCCCGGAAGGCTGTGAAAAAGGTGCTGGTGGTCAGCGCCGAGCGCATGAGCGGCCTTTTGGACTGGACCGACCGCAGCACCTGCTGTATTTTCGGGGACGGCGCCGGCGCTGCGGTACTGGCGGAAGGGGACGGCTATTTGGCCAGCGAACTGCACACTAAGGGCAACGACGAGATCATCAGCATTCCTACCGCCTGGGGGAACTCGCCCTTTTACCAGGTCGGGCAGAAAAAGAACTGCGTTAACATGAAAGGGCAGGACACCTATAAATTTGCCGTTACCTCTATGGTGAGCGACATACGCTCTGTGATGGAGCAGGCGGGCATACGCGGGGAACAGGTGAAAGCCGTGATACCCCACCAGGCCAATTTGCGCATTATCAGCGAGGCCCGGCGGCGCCTGCCGGAAATTGACCCCGGATGTTTCCTTACCAACATCGAGAAGTACGGAAACACCTCCTCGGCCAGCGAGCCGATTCTGCTGGACGAAGCTGTGCGCGGCGGCCTGGTGGGGCCGGGGGACTATGTGATCCTGTCGGCGTTTGGCGGGGGCCTTTCCAGCGCCGCGTGCATCATCCGCTGGTAAACCGGGAAAGAAAAGCCGGGGAAAATCCCGCGGAAATAATCAGGAAAAGCTAAAAAAATCAAAAAAAAGAAAAAGAAATAAAGAAAAACAACAAACGCCAAGGCAAAGTAAAACAACGTAAAATTTAAAATAAAAAACGAAATAAAGAAGCGCGTAGCGCACATAAAAGTCTTTGAAGAGTGCAGAGAAACTTTCTTCAGAAAGTTTCTCTGCCCGCCGGAGGCGGCCTTAGCCCAAACGGAGAAACCGCCTCGGGCGGGGCAACTGTTTTGTGAAAGGAGCAGGTTTATGATAAAGACACCTTTATGTGACCTTTTAGGCATAGGATACCCGATCTTCCAGGGGGGGATGGCGTGGATTTCTGACGGCAAGCTGGCGGCCGCCGTATCGAACGGGGGCGGGCTGGGGATCATCTCGGCCATGAACGCCGACGCCAACTATTTAAAAGAGCAGATTGACCTGTGCCGCTCTTTGACCGGCAAGCCCTTTGGGGTAAACATTATGCTGATGTCCCCCTTTGCCAACCAGGTGGCGGAGCTGGCTGCCAGGGAGCACGTGCCGGTGGTGACTACCGGTGCGGGGAACCCCGCCAAGTATATGCCCATGTGGCAGGAAGCCGGGGTGAAGGTGATCCCGGTGGTGGCCTCGGTGGGGATGGCCCGGCTGGTGGAAAAGGCCGGGGCCACCGCGGTTATTGCCGAGGGGGGGGAATCCGGCGGGCACGTGGGAGAACTGACCACCATGGTGCTGGTGCCGCAGGTGTGCGACGCGGTACGGATACCGGTACTGGCCGCCGGGGGCATTGGCGACGGCCGGGGCATTGCCGCCGCTTTCCAACTGGGGGCTGTGGGCGTGCAGGTGGGCACCCGCTTTTTGGTGGCCCATGAGTGCGGGGTGCATCCCAACTACAAAAAGAAAGTGCTAAAGGCCAACGACATTGCCACCATGACCACGGGCAAGCGCCTGGGGCACCCGGTGCGGCAGATTAAAAACCCCTTTGCCAAAGAGTTTTTGAAGGCGGAGTACAGCCAGATCTCTGACGAAGAACTGGAGGCCCTGGGCCGGGGGGCCCTGTACCGGGCCGCTGTGGAGGGGGATGAGAAAACCGGCGACTTTTTGGCCGGGCAGATCGCGGGCATGGTGAATAAGGAGCAGCCGGCGGCGGAGATCATTACGGAGATGTTCGGCGAGGCGGAAGAGGTGCTGAAAAAGGCCGGGCAGTGGCTGGCCTAACCCCTTAGCGGAAGGAGTATCATGATGGCTATAGACGGGATGATCGCGCTGTTTGCCCTGCTGATTGGCCTGGTTGTTTTTTGCGCCGTCCTATTTTTTGTGGTGAAGGCGGCGGTGGCCCAGGGCATTAAGGACGCCCTGTGGAACCTGGAGATCAGCATGAAAAACGCCGTGAAGAACGGCGTGGGCGAGGCTTTGGCGGAGCGGGAAAAGAAATCTTAGGAAACGGAGAAATCACATGGGGAAGATTGCGTTTGTGTTTTCGGGCCAGGGGGCCCAATACCCCGGTATGGGGCAGTCGCTGGCAGAGGCGAGCCCGGCGGCCAAAGCTGTGTTTGACCTGGCAGACCGGCTGCGGCCGGGGACCTCGGCCCAATGCTTTGGGGGGACTGCGGAGGAACTGGCCGTTACCGAGAACACCCAGCCCTGCCTGTACTGTGTGGACCTGGCGGCGGCAAGGGCTTTGGAGGAGCAGGGCATAACCGCCGACTTTGCGGCGGGGTTCTCTTTGGGAGAGGTGGCGGCCGCTACCTTTGGGGGGATATTTGCCGACGAGGCGGGGTTCCGCTTTGTGTGCAGCCGGGCCGGGGCCATGCAGAAGGCCGCGGCCGCGAACCCGGGCTCTATGGCGGCGGTGCTGAAACTGCCCAATGAAACCGTGGAGGCTTTGTGCGGGGCATTCAGCCAGGTGTGGCCGGTGAACTATAATTGCCCGGGCCAACTGGTGGTGGCCGGGGAGCCGGGGCAACTGAAGGCTTTTTTGGAAAAGGTGAAGGAGGCCGGGGGCCGGGCCGCGCCGCTGGCCGTGAGCGGGGGGTTCCACTCGCCGTTTATGGAGGGGGCTGCCGCGGAACTGGCCGGGGTACTGGCCGGGACGCCCCTGGGTACCCCCCGGCTGCCGGTATACGCCAACTGTACGGCCAAGCCCTATGGGGCGGACGCTGCGGCGTTGCTGGTCAACCAGGTGAAGAGCCCGGTGCGCTGGCAGGAAACCATTGAAACTTTGGCAGAGGAAGGGGTGGACACCTTTTTGGAGTGCGGCCCCGGCAAGACCTTGTGCGGGCTTATTAAGAAAACCGTTAAGACGGCCAAGGCCTATCAGGTGCAGGACAGGGAAACCCTGCTGGCGGCGGTGGAGGCCCTTCGCTAAGGGCTTTAAAAGGTTGCCTCCGGCGGCTTAGGTTGCCTCCGGCGGCTTAAGGTCGCCTCCGGCGGCTTAAGGTCGCCTCCGGCGGCTTAAGAACCTTCTTGAAAGAAGGTTCTTAAGAATCTCCCAGAACTTTTGAGCCGTTCACTGCCGGTCTATATGGGAAAAGCTGTTTGCCCGACCGGCGGGTAGGGGTTTCCTGCATCATTTTTTTGACGGCACCCGCAGAGGTATCGGTTCGCTTGGACGGCTGTAGCGCCTGACGCCCCGCAAGAGGGCCTGCGCATATGGCCCATCGCCGTTAAAAAGGGGCGCTTTTCAGATCGCTTGTCAAACCAAAAAGAAAAAGTAGGCGGGCGCTTTCGCCGGTTGCGGGGCCTGGGGTTGACCGGGGGCTGACGGTAGGGGCGCAAATAAAAAAAGAAAAAGTAGACAGGCGCTTTCGCCGGTTGTGAGGCCTGGGATTGACCGGGGGCTGACGGCGGGCGCGCATAAAAGTTTTTGAAGATTGTCAAGGGACTTTTTTCAAAAAGTCCCTTCGACTTCACCAAAGGTGAAGTCAGCCGCCGGAGGCGACCTAAGGCGGCCGAATATAAGGAGGACAAAGCATCATGAAATTAGCAGGGAAGATTGCGTTGGTGACAGGTGGATCGCAGGGGCTGGGCAAGGCCATTGCGCTGAAACTGGCGGAAAACGGGGCGGACATTGCCATTGTATACGTGGGGCCCCAGGAGCCGGCCGAAGAAACCTGCCGGGAGATAGAGGCGCTGGGCCGCCGGGCAAAGATATACTATTGCGATGTGCGGGACGAAAACACCTGCAACGAAACCGTAGCCGCTGTGGCGAAGGACCTGGGCAAGGTGGATATTCTGGTGAACAACGCCGGTGTGACCAGGGACGGCCTGATGGTTGGCATGAAGGACGAGGACTACAACATGGTGCTGGACATCAACCTAAAAGGCGCCTTCCATATGACCAGGGCCTGCTACCGGGATTTTATGCGCAAGCGCGCGGGGAAGATCATCAACATCAGCTCCATTGCCGGGCTGGTGGGCAACGCCGGGCAGGTGAACTATGCCGCCTCGAAGGCCGGGCTGATTGGTATGTCCAAGTCGATTGCCAAGGAGCTGGGCAGCCGCGGCGTGTGCTGCAACTGCATTGCCCCGGGCTTTATTGCTACGGACATGACCAAAGATATTAAGGACGATAACCCCCTGCTGGTGCAGGTGCCCATGCGGAAAATGGGCTCCCCAGAGGACGTGGCCAACGCGGCGCTGTTCCTGGCTTCGCCGGAGTCTGACTATATTACCGGCGAAACCCTGCGGGTGGACGGGGGGCTGGCTACGTAAGGCCGCGGGGCGCTGGCCCGTACCCCGCTAAAAGAATTTTTTGGGTGCTTGTTGGGGCTTTGGATTTTGGGGAAATGATGAAATAATTTCGAAAACCAGTTGCTGTGGTATTGAAATCTTTTGAGAAATAGGGTAAAATATGGTGGCCGGCCCCTGTGGGACGGCCGGGAAAGGATGAGTTTGATTGAACCGTGTGGCTATTACCGGTATGGGCGCTGTGACGCCGGTCGGTAACGACTTGGAAAGCTTTTGGCAGGGCCTTTTAGCCGGGGAATGCGGGATAGGGCCGATTACCAAGTTTGACACGGCCGCCTTTAAGGTGAAGGTGGCCGCCGAGGTCAAGGGCTTTGACCCGGCCCTGTACATGGACAAGGCCGAGCTGCGGAAGTTCGACCCCTTTTGCCAATACGCGATGGGCGCGGCCGCCCAGGCTGTGGAGCAGAGCGGCATCCGGGGTACCCTGCCGCCGGAGGAGGTCGGCGTGTATTTCGGCTCCGGCATTGGGGGCATTGGCACCTTTGAGGACCAGCAGAAGGCTTTGCTGGACAAGGGGCCCCGGCGGGTGTCCCCCTTCTTTATCCCGGCGCTGATTATCAACATGGCGGGGGGGCTGATCGCCATTAAATATGGCTTTCAGGGCACGGCGGTTGCCTCGGTAACGGCCTGCGCCACCGGGAACAACGCCATCGGCGAGGCCTACCGGGCCATTAAGCACGGGTACCTGTCCGCGGCCCTGGCCGGGGGCGCCGAGGCGGCTATTGTGCCCTTGGGGCTGGCGGGTTTTTCCAACATGAAGGCCCTTTCTATCAGCGAGGACCCGGCCGCGGCCTGCGTGCCCTTTGACGCCCGGCGGGGCGGCTTTGTAATGGGCGAGGGCGCGGGCGCGCTGGTGCTGGAGGAGTACGGGCACGCCAAGGCCAGGGGGGCGGTTATCTACGGCGAGATATGCGGCTATGGCGCTACCTGCGACGCCCACCACATTACGGCCCCCGACCCGGCGGGCAAGGGCGGGGCCAGGGCCCTGAAACTGGCCTACGACGAGGCCGGCGGCTGCGAGGACCCCCATCAACTGTACATCAACGCCCACGGCACCAGCACGCCGCTGAATGACGCCTGCGAAACCAAGGCCATCAAGCTGGGGCTGGGCGAGGACGCGGCCAGGGCCTGTATGGTCAGTTCTACCAAGTCTATGACCGGGCATATGCTGGGCGCGGCAGGGGCTGTGGAGGCCATTGCCTGCATAATGGCCCTGCGGGAGGGGGTTGTGCCCCCGACCATCGGCTATAAGGA
Source organism: Acutalibacter caecimuris (assembly GCF_034335085.1). Classification (NCBI taxonomy): domain Bacteria; kingdom Bacillati; phylum Bacillota; class Clostridia; order Eubacteriales; family Acutalibacteraceae; genus Acutalibacter; species Acutalibacter caecimuris. Next base: position 13,474 of record NZ_JAWXXJ010000035.1, read on the forward strand.
GCCGGACCCGGACTGCGACCTGGACTATGTGCCCAATGTGGCGCGGAAAGCAAAGCTTTCGCTGGCGCTTTCGGCCTCGCTGGGGTTTGGCGGGCATAATGCCTATTTGGCCTTCCGCCCGGCCGAATGACAGGGGGCTTGCGGGGACGGTTGGAACGGGCGCTGCCTGTGGGCCTCTGTGGGCCTTTGAGATGGGCGGGTTTGCCTGCCCTGTAAGCGGCGCGCGCCGCCGGCCCCTGCATAGGGCGGTACCGGAAAAGGGGCGGAACCGGGTCCAATCCCCCTGATAGCGATTGGGAATACAGGAAGGAAGTTTGCTGACGGCTTACCAGAAGGAAGGAGCGATCCCCAATGGACGTTAAATCGATAGAAAACCTGGCCAGGCTGATGAAGGAAACCGGGCTGACCACACTGGAGTTATCCCAGGAGGGCATTAGCCTGAAACTGGAACGGCGGGTGGAGGCCGGTGGCGCGCCGGCGCCCGCGGCGGTGTCACCCTTTGCGGCGGCGCCGGTGGAGCCGGCGGAAAGCAGCGCGCCGAAGAAGGGCTCGCTGGTGTTATCGCCCACGGTGGGGGTGTTTTACGCGGCCTCCTCGCCGGAGAGCGCCCCCTTTGTGGAGGTGGGCAGCAAGGTGCGCAAAGGGGACACCCTGTGTATCATTGAGGCGATGAAACTGATGAACGAGATCCCCAGCGAAACGGATGGCACCGTGGTGGAGATCTGCGTGAGCAACGGGCAGGTGGTGGAGTATAACCAGCCGCTTTTCCGCATAGAGCCCTAGAGTCTGTTTGAAAACCGGAGAAATGCCGGATTTTTGTCCAAAAACGAGGGCTTTCAAGGGAAAAACCGCAAGAAAGGCTTGCCGCCTTTTGGGGATGTTTGACGCGGGAACCGCCGTTTTCTGGCCTAGACAGGCAGTGTTTCCCGTATTCCGGCGTTTTCAAACAGGCTTTGGGGGCTGCCTGCGGGCTGTTTGAAAAAATCCCGGCAGCCGGTCTGCCGTTGAACTGAAAGGAGCCGCCATGAATAAAGACGAGATCAAGGCCATTTTGCCCCACCGGGAGCCGATGCTGTTGGTGGACGAGGTGGAGCTGGTGGATGGGGTATCCCACGGCAAATACCATGTGCGGGGGGATGAATTCTTTTTGCAGGGGCATTTCCCAGGGAACCCGGTGGTGCCGGGGGTCATCCAGTGCGAGATACTGGCCCAGTCTGCCTGTGTGCTGCTGATTGGCAAGGCCGAGGGCATGACGCCCCTTTACACGGGCCTGAACAATGTGAAGTTCCGGGGGCAGGTAAAGCCCGGCGATACCTTTGTGACCCAGTGCGAACTGACCCGCAGCCGGGGAAACTTTTACTTTGCCAAGGGCACGGGCACGGTAAACGGCAAGCTTTGCGTATCGGCAGAGTTTTCTTTTGCGCTGGTTAAGGCCCAGTAGGCCCGGATACGGAGGGTAGGTTATGTTCACGAAGATTTTGATAGCGAACCGGGGCGAGATCGCCATCCGTATTATCCGCGCGTGCAAGGAGATGGGCATTGCCACGGTGGCGGTGTACTCGCAGGCGGATAAGGACGCCCTGCACACGGCCCTGGCCGACCAGGCGGTGTGTGTGGGCGGGCCCCGCCCGGAGGACAGCTACCTGAACGCCCAGCGGATCATCAGCGCGGCGCTGGCTACCGGGGCCCAGGCCATCCACCCGGGGTACGGCTTTTTGTCGGAGAACGCCGGGTTTGCGGCCATGTGCCGCCAATATGGCATTACCTTTATCGGCCCGCCCGCGGAGGTGATCGTCAAAATGGGGGACAAGGAGGCGGCCCGCAGCCTGATGAAGGCCAACGGCGTGCCCACCACCCCCGGTACCGGCGTGCTGCCTGACCCTGAGGCTGCCAAAGAGGCGGCCGGGGCCATTGGCTACCCGGTGATGATCAAGGCTTCCGCAGGGGGCGGGGGCAAGGGCATCCGCCTGGTGGAACGGCCGGAGGATTTGGAGCGGGCCTTCCGCACGGCCTCTACCGAGGCGCAGAACGCCTTTGGGGACGGCCGGGTGTATCTGGAGAAGTACCTGGACCCGGTTAAGCATATTGAAGTGCAGCTTTTGGCCGACCAACAGGGGCACACGGTGTGCCTGGGGGAGCGGGAGTGCTCTATTCAGAAAAACAACCAGAAACTGATTGAGGAATCCCCCTCTCCGGGGGTCAACCCGGCGGTGCGGCAAAAGCTGATAGAGGCCGCCGCCAAGGCCGCTGTGGCCGCGGGCTATGTAAACGCCGGTACGGTGGAGTTCCTGATGGAGCCCTCGGGGGAGTTCTACTTTATGGAGATGAATACCCGCTTGCAGGTGGAGCACCCGGTAACGGAACTGGTGACCGGGCTGGACATTGTGAAGTGGCAGATCCGCATTGCCGCCGGTGTGCCCCTGGATTTTGCCCAGGGGGATATCCAGTTGCAGGGGGCGGCCATTGAGTGCCGTATCAACGCCACCAATGCCAGCCGGGTGGAGTTTTTCCACCCGCCGGGCGGGCCCTGGGTGCGCTTTGACACCTGCCTGTATCAGGGCTGTGATGTGACCCCTTACTATGACTCTATGCTGGGCAAGCTGATCGTTTATTCCTCTACCAGGGAAGAGGCGATCCGCAAGATGCAGTCCGCTTTGTGCGAGCTGGTGGTGAACGGCGTGGATAATAATATCGAAACCCAGATCGAGATTGTCCGCGACCGCCGTTTCCGCGCCGGTGACTACTACACCGACTTTATGAAGTTTTTCCGGGCTAAATCTTAGGGGGGGTGTTAGGGGGTGGCGGTTAGGTTGCCTCCGGCGGCCAGGGACGCTGTCCCTGGACCCTGCCAAAGGGCACTGCCCTTTGGAATCCCACTGTCGCGCGCCTGCCGGGCGGTTCCGTAGGGCTTTTGGCACGCGAGAAGGGACGGTTATTGATTTTTTCATTTTTCTTGTTTTCTTGTCTTTTCATTTTTATTATTTTGATTTTCTTTTTTGATTCATTTTCAGTTTTTTCTTTTTTATCTTTTTACTTTTTTCCATTACTATAATTTTCTATTTGTTATATTTCTTTTTCTTTTCCTTTTTCTTTTTGGAAGGGCGGGGAGGTTGGCGCTCTCTGCGCCTTGGGATAGGGAACCGTTGGGCTTTATACCCAAAGGACTATATTGGAAAGCGCCTGTCTGGCTTTTCATCGACAAAATACACTGAAACAAAGGAGAACCCGCCATGAATTTGATGGGGCTGTTCCGTTCGCCGCAGAACGAGTTGGAAAAGGGTGGCAAAGAGGCGGAGGACGCGGGGATACACAGCGCGTGCCCCCGGTGCGGTGTACAACTGCCGCTTAGTGATTTGCAGGAGAATATGCACGTATGCACGGCCTGCGGGTATCATTTCCGGGTGGGGCCCAGGGAGCGCATGACATATATTGCCGACGAGGGCAGTTTCCGGGAGTTGGACGGGGAACTGCTTAGCCGGGATGTGCTGGATTTCCCCGGCTATGACCAGAAACTGCGCAACGCCAAGCTGGCGTCCAGGGAGAAGGATGCGGTGCTTTGCGGCACGGCGCTGGTACAGGGGCTGGAATGCGCGCTGTTCTTTATGGACCCCAACTTTATGATGGGCAGCATGGGCACGGTGGTGGGGGAGAAAATCACCCGCCTGTTTGAGTACGCCACCCGGAAAAGGCTGCCGGTAGTGGGCTTTACTGTGTCCGGCGGGGCCAGGATGCAGGAGGGGATCCTCTCCCTGATGCAGATGGCCAAAACCAGCGCCGCGGTGCGCAGGCACAGCGACGGGGGGCTCTTCTACCTGACGGTGCTTACCGACCCCACGACCGGCGGGGTGACGGCCAGTTTCGCCATGGACGGGGACATCATTATGGCGGAGCCGGGGGCTACGATCGGCTTTGCGGGGGCCAGGGTCATCGAGCAGACCATACGGAAAAAACTGCCCCAGGGGTTCCAGACCGCGGAATTCCTGTTGGAGCACGGCTTTGTGGATTTGATTGTGCCCCGCGCGGAACAGCGGGAAACCATTTTCCGGCTGTTGGCGTTGCATCAGGACAAGACAGGAGGTGAGCGGCTGTGAGCGCATATGACAAGGTCATGCTGGCCCGCTCTAAGGGGCGGCCCACCGGGCTGGCTTATATGGAGAATATTTTTGAGGGCTTTGTGGAACTGCACGGCGACCGGCGCTTTGCCGACGACCCGGCGGTGATTGGTGGGCTGGCCTGGCTGGACGGGATGCCGGTGACGGTGATTGCCATAGAAAAGGGCGGGGACACCAAGGAGCGGCTGCGCCGCAACTTTGGTATGCCCAACCCGGAGGGCTACCGCAAGGCCCTGCGGCTGATGAAACAGGCGGAGAAATTCCACCGGCCGGTGGTGTGCTTTGTGGATACCTCCGGCGCGTACTGCGGCCTGGGGGCCGAAGAGCGGGGCCAGGCCCAGGCAATCGCCGAAAACCTGACCGAGCTCTCTGCCCTACGCACCCCGGTGATCTCCATTTTGGTGGGAGAGGGGGGCAGCGGCGGCGCTATGGCGCTGGCACTGGCTGATCAGGTGTGGATTATGGAGAACGCGGTGTATTCGGTGATTTCGCCGGAAGGTTGCGCCAGCATTTTGTGGAAAGACGCCAAGCGGGTGAAAGACGCGGCGGAATGCCTACGGCTGACTGCCAAAGATATGCAGGAACTGGGGGTAGTAGAGCGGGTGATTGCCGAAGGGGAGCCGGAGGCGGCTTACCAGGAACTGGCCGGGCTGCTGCGCCAGGAATTGCCCCGTCTGCTTGCTATGCCGGGCGACGCGCTGCTGGAGGAGCGCTACCGGCGGTTCCGGAAGTTTTAGGGGCCTGGTTCAACACCTTTTACGGTGTTGCGGTGGGTTGAAATGGATAGGATGCTGATTTGGGCGGCTTAGCCGCCCTTTTTTTGCGCCTTTTTTGCTTTTTGGTGTATTCCCCCGGTTGGGGGCAAGGGGGCTTGTGGGGCCTTCTGGGTGGCTTTATGGGGGTGGGGCAAAATGCGAAGGGCTTTATAAGCTGCCGTTTTCTCCAGATTGCAGTATATAGTTAACTTCCACTCAGCGGCGAAAGGGCCGGCTGAGAATCTAAAATTTAAGAGGGTTGAAATCATGAACAAAAGCAAGTTTCTGAAGAAATCACTTGCGGCGTTTCTGGCCATTCTCATGGTCGCCGCAATGATTCCGATGAGCGCGTTTGCTGCTGACGAACCCGAGGCTCCTGCCGTCGATCCCGGATACATCATCCAGGTAGACGGCAAAGAGGCCAAATGGGAGAACGGCGGCTACACTGCTGATTACAGTTTGACAGCAGGTGCCGACGACATCACCTTTGGCATGAGCTGGGCCCCGGTAAGCGGCACCACGCTGCAAGTAAAGGAGAGCGCCGTCACGCTTAGCAATAGCGTGCAGGCCATCAGCCTGGCTGACTCCAAGGAAAAGCGCACCGAGTTCACCACCGGCGCGTACAGCTACACGCTGGTTGCCACCACTGGCGACGCTACCGTGGAGTATGAGCTGACGGTGAACCTGACTGTAACGCAGCCTGACCGCAACGTTACCGTGACCGGCGTGGATAGCAGCAGTGCCAAAGAGATCGTGAGCGGCTCTGTGAGCGACCACACCATCACCCTGGTGATGGCGCTGGACTTTGACAATACAAGCGACCACATCACGGTCTTGACTGCCGAAAACGCTCAAGTTACTTTGACCGAGGGCTCTGTTAGTGTAAAGGATTCTGCCGGCAACGCGTTTTCTGGCCCCGATGCCGACACCAAGGTTTCCAATGTCCTGAAGAAAATCTTTAAGGTTGAGAACACCAGCGCTGTTCTGTCCCTGGGCGAGGACGGCCTGAAGGTTACCGCCGCTGGCGACACCAAAACCTATACCATCGACCTTAAAACTGAGTCCTTCTTCTCCTCCTTCTCTCTGGGCGGGAACAAAGGTGAAATTGATGGCGACACCATTACGGTGAAACTGCCCTTTAACACCACCGATGACGACATTGCGGCCATGAAGGCCACCTGGACCCAGAACGCCAACGTTAAAGACGTTAAGTTTGGCACAACTGGCAGTGAAACTGCCATTACCCCCGGTGCTACCCTTAGTTTTAAGGATTTGACTGAGGGGGAGGATAAAAACACCACTGCTCTGGCGGCTGACAGCTCCTTTATCGTTGTTACCAAAAACACTGCCGACGAGGGCCAGACCATCACCATCAACCTGGAGGCCCCCGCAAAGAACCCCGATGCGAAGCTAACCGCCATCCAGATTGGCGCCAACGGCCAGAAATACGCTATTGCTGACCACGAGGCCGGCAAGGGCATTATCAATGTGCCGGTTGAGCTGCCCCGCGGCGGCGTAAGCGCCGACGGCAAGTATGCTGTTACCCTGTACGGCCCCAGTAACGCGACGGTTGTGCTGGGCATCAATGACAACGGCGAGTTTGGCACCAACAATGGCACTGCGAACGCGATTACCGCTGGTAAGCTTACCTCTACTAAGGCCGTTTCCATCCCCGCTGATGGCTACGCCCTGATCAACGTGAAGTCCCAGGACGGCAACACCACCATTCAGTACAAGGTGACCGTTACCGAGAACAAGAAGAGCGACACCAGCCTGTCCGACATTAAGCTGGTAAACGCTGCGGGCGAGCAGGTGGGCACCGTTGCCAAGAACGGCAACAACTACACCATCACCGTGCCTCATAGCTATGGCGCCGACAGCACTACCCTCAAGGCTTTGCAGGTTGTTGCCACCGCTCCCACCAGTTCTTCTATCGCTTATAAGGCTGGCGGATCCTTTAGCGGCACCACCAATTTCGTGTCCGGCATGACCGTGAGAGCTGTTTTTGGCGACACTGCTGCGCTGGATCCCTCCGCTGTTGCCAACACCGCCACCCTGCGCGTGTGGAATAACGGCACCGGCCCCGACGCCGATACCATTTCCAAGGCCGATTATGTGATTACCCTGGCTAAGGCTGCTCCCAGCGCTGAGGCGGATATCCTTTCCGCTAAGATCACCAGCGCTACCGATGCTGCCGCCGCCGAGGCTGCCCCGGACAGTGTTTACACTGCCGCAGTTAACAAGAGCGACAAGACCCTGAAGGTTACACTGCCCTACAGCGACAGCGATGCTGCCGACCGTTACTTTGCTGAACTGAAGCTCAGCGACGGCGCGCACGCGATTCTGGAACCCACTACGGGCGATGGCAATACCTTGATCAACACAATGGGTATTGAGGACCACTCTGGCACTGCTGACAAGATTGTTGATGCCAGCAATGCTTGGACTGACGCTACTACTACGGCCGTACCCGTAAAGATTTGGGTATTTAGCGAGAGCGCTTGGGCTGATGTCAATGAAAAAGCCATTGCTGCTCCCGCTGGCGGCGGCGGTGGCGGTGGCGGCGGTACGCGCGCCGCTAATACCATTGCATTGGCTGACCTTGAGAAACTTGCCAAGGTCTACAGCCTGACCGGCACCGTTACCCCCGCCGAAACCGGCAACGACCTGCTGAGCATTGCCAGCACCCTGGACGGGGCCGTGAAGGTGGTTAAGGACGATGCGTCCCGTACCATCACCATTACTGCGCCCAACTCTTATGACAAGGCCAGCAATGCGCCCACCTTCTCCCTGAACATCGAAACCAGCCCCCTGGCTGTTGTTAAGATGGATCCCAGTAAGTCTGAGGATTTCGCGACCATGGACGCAACCATCGTGTCTGATAAGGGTTCTGCCGATACCGCCAACCGCACCATGTTTGCTGTGCAGAATGGCGAGTTGAGCACCAGCATTTCTAGTGTGGATACTCCCCTGACCAGCGGCAAGATCGGCTACCTGAGCATTGACTCTGAGCGCGGCGGCGACGTGAAACAGTGGATCGTCCGCCTGGTGATTGCCGAGGCCGAGGCCGACGCCACCATCAGCGGCATCACCGCTGCCGGCGCCGAGGCTGAGCAGAGCACCGAAGAGGGCAAAGAGAACCAGTGGAACCTGACCCTGCCCTATGGCTCTGTCACCGAGCAGGTTCTGGAGATTGCCACTTCCAAGCTGGCTACCGTGTACGTAAATGGCGCCAAGTTTGACGCTGCGAAGGCCTATGACCTGAGCAAGGAAGTTGCCATCCGCGTGGTGGCCGAGGACGGCTCCACCGAGCAGGAATACACCCTGGTAACCACCGTTGCCGAGCCCAACACCGACGCCACCCTGGCCGAAGTGAAGGTTGGCGATACCGTTGCCCAGATCGCCGAGCCCGTTGAGGGCGAGAGCACCATCGCCGTCAAGGCCGTTCTGGAGCCCAGCGAGGAACTGGATCTGACCAAGCAGACCGTGACCGCTACCGCTACCGATAAGAACGCTAAGATCGAGGTTGCCGGCGAAGCTTACACTGCGCCCGTTGAGCTGAACGTTTCCGAGCCCGTGGCCATCAAGGTTACGGCCGAGGACGGCAAGACCGTGCAGGAGTACACCCTGACCGTGGAAGTCCGTGAGCTGAACACCGCCGCCGAGATCACCGGCCTGACCGTAAACGGCGAGGCTGTTGAGGCTAACGAGGACGGCACCTACGCCGCAGAGGTGGAGGAGCTGGACGTGGAGGCCATCGAGGTTGCGGTTGAGGTAAG
>NZ_JAWXXJ010000036.1:0-21100 GCF_034335085.1 Acutalibacter caecimuris
AGCCATCTTCTGCGTCGAAAATCCTCGTAATACGCAAGTATTCCTTGCGGTTTTCTCCTTGAAGCTGACCGCTTCTGGTCAAAATTCCGTCATTTCCTCTATTTTCAAACAAGCCCTAAAGGCAGCACACATAAAAGTTTTGTCGTCTCACCTGCCGGTTCGGTCGGCTCGGAACGGTCGCCACTGGCGACCCTCGCCTTTTTCAAAAGTGGCGGGGATTCTTAAGGGGCAGCGCCCCTTAAGCCGCCGGAGGCAAAAAGAAACCTACTTGAGGGTTAGTTCAACGGGGCAGTGGTCGCTGCCGGGGTACTCGGCCAGGATACGGGCGCCGGCCAGTTGGGGGCGCAGGCGCTCGTCGGCCAGGAAGTAGTCGATACGCCAGCCGGTATTTTTCTCCCGCGACTGGTTCATATAGCTCCACCAGCTATAGGCGCCCTCCTGGGTGGGGTAGAAGTAGCGGTAGCTATCCAGGAAACCGCTGGCCAGAAGTTCGGCGAACTTGCCCCGCTCCTCGTAGGTATAGCCGGCGTTGCCGATATTGCTCTTATCGTTTTTCAGGTCAATGGGGCGGTGGGCCACGTTCAGGTCGCCGCACACCACCACAGGCTTGCGCTGCCGCAGCCGGGCCAGGTAGGCCCGCAGGCTGTCCTCGAAGGCCATACGGAAGGGGAGGCGCTCCAGGCCCCGCTGGGCGTTGGGGGTATACACGGTGACCAAAATAAAGCCCGGATACTCGGCGGCAATGGCCCGGCCCTCCCGGTCATATTCCTCGACGCCTATGCCGTACGCCACGGACAGGGGCTGGGTTTTGGAAAAAACCGCTGTGCCGGAGTAGCCTTTCTTCTCCGCGGAGTTCCAGAACTCGTGGTAGCCGGGGAAGTTGAAGTCTGCCTGCTCCCGTTGCATCTTTGTTTCCTGTAGGCAGATCACATCCGGGGCCTCGGTTTCCAGCACCTGGGTAAAGCCTTTACCCATACAGGCCCGCAGGCCGTTGACGTTCCAGGAGATCAGTTTCATGGCCATCCCTCTTTCACTTTTATTAACTAAATGTTAAAATTTCCGTTTCCTCCCCAAAACACTAGGCTTTTGCGGGCCTTTGTGGTATAATGTACAGGACGCGGACAGGGGTAGCCCCGGCGGTTATCCGGCGTGTATGGGAATGGGGCCCTTGCAGGGCGGATTCCCCGGCCTTTTATGGGATAACGGGGCCATTCTATCAACCATAGGGCGGTCAGCCCTGTACAGGGAGTGCAATAACATAACATTTGGAGGCATATTTATGAAAAATCCCATCGTTACCATAGAAACCAACCAGGGCGTGATCAAGGTGGAACTTTACCCGGACATTGCGCCCAACACGGTGCGCAACTTTGTTTCTCTGGTACAAAAGGGTTTTTATGACGGTACCATCTTCCACCGGGTGATCCCTGGTTTTATGATACAGGGGGGCGACCCGGAGGGCACGGGCATGGGGGGCCCCGGCTATGGCATTGCCGGCGAGTTTGCGGCCAACGGCTTTGAAAACCCGCTGAAACACACCACCGGGGTCATCTCCATGGCCCGGTCCCAGCAGCCGGACAGCGCGGGTTCCCAGTTCTTTATTATGGTGGCGGACGCGGCCTATCTGGACGGGCAGTACGCGGCCTTTGGCAAGGTGCTGGAGGGCCAGGAGGTGGCCCAGGCCATTGTAAGCGTGCCCAGGGACCGGGACGACCGGCCGGAGCAGGACCAGATTATGGAGAAGGTGACAGTAGACACCTTTGGAGAGGAATACCCCGAACCCACCACCGGCCCGGAGTATTAAGAAAGGTTCCACAGGACAGTACGGCCAGGGGCGTATACAGCGCCCACAGGGGTTGCCCGGTTTACCGGGGGCTTCTGTGGGCGCTGTTTTTTTGCGGCCACGCCGGCGGGGGGCCTCAGCCGACCTGGCCCACCACCAGCGGGCGCTCTGCCGGGGGGGCGCCCGTAAGGGTGAGGGCTGCCAGCAGGCGCTCTTCCCCCCGGCGGCACCGGGCCTGGCCGCAGGCGTAGAGCCGGGCAATGGGCTCGCCCTTTTCCACCCGCTGGCCCAGGGTCTTCAGCAGCAGGACGCCGGCACCGTGGTCAATGGCATCCTCTTTTGTTTCCCGGCCGGCGCCCAGTTCCATGGCGGCCAGGCCGCAGCCCTCCGCGTCCAGCCCGGCGATGAAACCGGCTGCCGGGGCCAGGACCTCCGCCTGCACCGGGGAAAGGGGCAGGCCGCCGGGGGCCAGGGTATCGGCCCGGCCGCCCTGGGCTGCCACCATGCCCCGCAACGCGGCCAGGGCTGAGCCGTCTGCCAGGGTGGCTTGGGCTTTGGCCACGGCCGCTTCCGGGGTTTCTGCCAGGCCGGCCAGCCAGACCATGCCCCCGGCCAGCCGGCAGCACAGCTCTGTTAAGCGGGGGTCGCCCCGGCCCTCCAGGACCTCCACGGCTTCCAGCACCTCCAGGGCGTTGCCGATACAGCGGCCCAGGGGCGCTTCCATATCCGTGATCAGGGCGGCGGTGCGGCGGCCGGCGCCCTTGCCGGTGTCTACCATCAGCCGGGCCAGTTCCATGGCCTGGGGGAGGGTTTTCATAAAGGCCCCCCGGCCCACCTTAACGTCCAGCAGGATGGCGTCCGCGCCGGAGGCCAGCTTTTTGGACATGATGCTGGCGGCAATCAGGGGCAGGCTCTCCACCGTGGCGGTTACGTCCCGCAGGGCGTACAGCTTTTTGTCCGCCGGGCACAGGCTGCCGGACTGGCCCGCTATGGCGATGCCCGTCTGCCGGACGATTTGGAAGAAATCCTCCCGCGGGAGGTCCATGCGCATACCGGGGATGCTTTCCAGCTTATCCACCGTGCCGCCGGTATGGCCCAGGCCCCGGCCGCTCATTTTGGCGACGGTGACGCCGCAGGCCGCGGCCATGGGCCCGGCGATCAGGGAGGTCTTATCCCCCACGCCGCCGGTGGAGTGCTTATCTACCTTGACCCCCGGCAGGGAGGACAGGTCTGCCCTGTCGCCGGAGGCGGCCATTTCTTTGGTAAGGGTGACGGTTTCCTCCGGGTCCATGCCCCGGAAGTAGATGGCCATCAGCAGGGCGGAGATCTGGTAGTCGGGGATGCTGCCCTCTGTGACCCCGGCCACAAACCAGCGCAGTTCCTGGGGGGTCAGCTTGCCGCCCTCCCGCTTTTTCTGGATGACGTCTACCATCCGCATGGGGTTGCCTCCTTTAAGATAAATTATCGGGGCCAAAGGACTCGGGCAAAAGCTGGGCCAGGGTCATGACCTTTTCCCTTTGGCCGTCGGTGAGGATCACGGGGAAATCTTGGGCGCAAAACTCCCGCATGACCTGGCGGCACACCCCGCAGGGTGTGCAGAAGAACGTGGGGCCCTGCCCCTGGGGGCCGCCGGCCACGGCAATGGCCGCAAAGGCCCGCTGGCCGTCGTTGACCGCCCGGAAGATGGCGGTGCGCTCGGCGCAGTTGCCGGTGAGGGCGGCGGCCTCGATATTACAGCCCGTGTACACGGCGCCGTCGGCGCAGAGCAGGGCCGCGCCCACGGCAAAATGGGAATAGGGGCAATAGGCGTTTTGCCGGGCCTCCAGCGCCCGGACGGTCAGGGCGGCCCGCAGTTCGTGGGTAAGGGTTAACATAGACAGCACTCCTTTGCAATATGGTGAGGGCGGTTTTATACGGCGCTTGGGGGCGGCACCCGGCCCGCTGCCAACACGGCCTCCAACTGGGGGCGGGTGGGGAGGCCCTCGTTGTCGCTTTTGTGGCTGATTTGGATGGCGCCCATGGCGTTGCCCCGGCGGGCGGCCTCCCGGAGGGTAAGGCCCTCGGCCAGGGCGCTGATGACCCCGGCCGCAAAGCCGTCGCCCGCGCCGACGGTATCCACCACGGTTTCCACCGGGAAACCGGGCTCCAGCCCGGAGGCGCCGTCCCGCCGGGACCAGAACGCGCCCCCGGCCCCCAGCTTGACCACCACGTTTTCGGCCCCCATGGCGTGGTAAAAGGCCGCGATGGCCTGAGGGCTCTCTGCCCCGGCCAGCAACTTGCCCTCGCCGGCACCGGGCAGCACCGTACCGGCGGCCTGGGCCAACTGGTTGAGGGTGCCGGCCATCTCCTCCTGGCTGGCCCAAAGCTGGGGGCGCAGGTTGGGGTCAAAGGAGATGGGCAGGGACAGGGCCGTGGCCCGGCCGATCAGCCGCCGCACCGCGGCCAGCGCCTGGCCGGACACGGCCGGGAACACCCCGGTGATATGTACCCAGCCGATCCCGGACAGGTCCAGCGCGTCTATATCTTGGGGGGTGATTTGGGAGGCGGCGGAGCCCTTGCGGTAGTAGGCGATATCCGGGTCCCCTTGCAGGGCGGCGCTTTTGAGCATCAGGCCGGTCTGCCCGCCCTTTGCCAGGGTGACAAGGCCGGTATCGATGCCGTTGGCCCGCAGGCCCTCCAGGATGCGGGCACCCATGGGGTCATCCCCCAGCCGGGTGCAGTAGGCGGGGGTATGGCCCAGCCGGGCCAGCCCTACGGCTACGTTGTACTCGGCCCCGGCAATGGAGGCCAGGAACCGCCCGGCACGGTGCAGGGGGCCGGGCTCTTCGGCCATAAACAGGCCCATGGGCTCGCCCATTAGCAGGATTTTCATGGCGGCTACCCCCTACACCTGGGTGACGGCCAGCAGGCAGGGGCCGCTGACCTGCACATCCCCTGAACCGGCAGGCACCAGGAGGCTGTCGCCCGGTACAAAGGCCACGGTGTTCTCCGGGCCGGCGGCCGTGCCGCTGCCCTCCATCACCATAAGGGAGAGGAAACTCTCCGGCCCGGCGGTCAGGGTGACGGTGGTATCTACCCGGTAGCGGTGGGTGGTAAAGTAAGGGCAGGAGGCCAGCAGCGTTTGGGTCCCCCCTGGCACTGCGGTGGGCGTGGGCTGGACAGGGGCCGGGGAGGGCGTGAGCCGGGAAACGGCCAGGGCCTTGTCAATGTGCAGCGCCCGGGGCTGGCCGTCCGGGCCCAGACGGGCGTAGTCGTATACCCGGTAGGTACAGTTGGAGTTCTGCTGGATCTCGCAGATCAAAATGCCCGCGCCGATGGCGTGGAGGGTGCCGGCCTCGATAAAGAACACGTCGCCGGGGTGCACGGGTACCCGGTTTAGCACCTCTTCTACGGTATTGTCCTCTATGCGGCGGCGGAATTCTTCTTGGGCCAGCGCCCGGTTGACCCCGAAGTACAGGGTGGAACCGGGGTCGCAGTCCATCACATACCACATTTCGGTTTTGCCGTACTCTCCTTCCTCCCGCAGGGCGTACCCGTCGCTGGGGTGCACCTGGATGGACAGGGGCTGCCTGGCGTCAATAAACTTGATGAGCACCGGGAAGTTGGGGAAGTCCCGGCAGTGTTCCCCCATAGCCTGGGGGTTTTGGGCAAAGTACGCCGAGAGGGGCTGGCCGTCCCACCGGCCGCCGCTGAGCGTGCTTTCCCCGGCGGGGTGGGTGGAGAGCTCCCAGCTTTCGGCCACTTTGGGCAAGGTACAGGGCTTGTGGTATACGTCCCGCAGCCTGGTGCCCCCCCAGAGGTAATCTTTAAAGGCGGGGGCCAGTTTTTCGATCTGCATGATAATCCCTCCTGATTTCGCTTTTTGGTTTGGCCGGCAGACGCCTAGCTGATCAGCTGGCGCAGCGCCGCGTTGACCACGCCGCCAGCCTCTACCAGGCTGTTGTTGGTATCCTCTACCACCACCGCGAAGGCGATGGGGTAGGTTTCGTTGTCGCAAAAGCCCACCATCCAGCAGTTGGGGGCCTGGGTTTCCCCTACCTCGCCGGTGCCGGTTTTGGCGCAGACTTGCAGGCCCTCAGGGAACAGGGCGTCGCCGTAGTAATCCGCCACATTGCTGCGCATTAGGGCCTTTAGGTTGGCCGCCTGGGCGCTGTCCAGCAGCCGGGCGCCCCCCAGGCCGCCGAACAGCCCGCCCTCGGTCAGCCGGGGCTGGACGTACGTGCCGCCCCCGGCCACGGCACCCATAAAGGTCAGCATCTGGTAGGGGTTGGCCAGCAGCGTGTACTGGCCCACGCCCGCCCAGCCCAACTGGTTGGGGTTGGCGCCCTCCAACTTGGCCTCGCTGGGGGCTGTTGCAATGCCGCTAAAGTGCAGGCTTTGGTTAAAGCCCAGTTGTTCGGCGGTTTTTTGCAAGTCCGCGCTGCCGATGTCATTGGCCAGCTTGGCAAAGTACAGGTTGCAGGAGTGGCCCAGGGCCCCGCCGATATCCAGCTCGCCGTGGTAGCCCAGGCAGGTGATCTCGCTGCCGCCGATCTCCTCGGCACCCCAGCAGGCATAGGTGCGGCCGCTCCAGCCGTCCGGCCACTTTTCCATCGCGGCCAGCGTGGTTACCAGCTTGAAAATACTGCCGGGGGTAAAGGCCCCGGACAGGGTGTTGTCCAGGTAAGCGCCCCGGTAGGCGTCGTTTTCCTCAATATCCGGGGGGACGTTCTCCGGGTCATAGCTGGGGGTGCTGACCTTGCAGAGGACGTCGCCGGTTTTGTAGTTGTAGAAGATGGCCCCGCCGTTGTGGCCGTTCATGGCGGAATAGGCCGCGGCACAGGCTTCCGCATCCACCGTAAGGCGGACCTGGCTGCCCATGCGGTTGAACACCGTGTCGTTGAGGCCGGTGATCAGGTTATAGCCGGTTAGCTGGGTGCGCAGGGTGTACTGGGCGCTGGTGCTGATGTACCCGGCGGTGTCCCCTACCGTGTGCAGCAGTGCCAGGCGGGTGGTTTCATCCCCGCTGTATACCCGGCGGCCCTCCCGGCTGGTGGCCAGTATCTGGCCGTCCCGGTCCTCTATGTCCCCCAGGGTTACGGTGGCGTCTTCATCATAAATATGGCTGTTGTAGGGCTGCATCGCCCAGCGGCTCCCCTGGGTTACAAGCCCGAACAGCAGCCAGCCTGCCCCCCCTAAAAAGGCCAGCAAAAGGATATATAATACAAATGAACGTAACCCGACCGTTTTCATGGTTTCCCCTTTCCTATCCGAAGTGGCGCGCCCAAGGCCATGGGGCGCTGCCCCACACCCGGTTTAAGCAACTTTTTGAGAAAAGCTGCTTAAAAATCTTCCAAAGCTTTTTGTATACCGGCGCTGGATTTCAGCTATAGATATCTTCCATCTCCTGCGGAGCAGGGGGCGCCGCGTGGCGGGGCGGCGCTTTGGGCGGCCCTTTGCGGGCCGGGGGGCGCTGGGCCCCGGAACGGCGCACGGCATAGGTGCGCTCGTCGGAGGCTTTCAGGAAGGCCATCAGGCACCAGACAGAGGCCATGCTGGAGCCGCCCGCGCTGATAAAGGGCAGGGTCACGCCGGTAAGGGGCAGGATGTCTGTGGAGCCGAACACGTTAAGCCCGGCCTGGAACAGGAGCATACCGGCCACGGCGCAGGCCCCGATGGAGAAAAAGGTGGAACGGCTGCGGGTCACGTCGCTGCGGGCGTAGAGGATGAACATCGCCAAAGCAAGCAGCACCACCAGCCCCATCACCAGGCCCTGTTCCTCACACAGCAGGCCGAACACCAGGTCGCTGTCCGCGGCAAAAATATACTTGAGGTACCCCCGGCCCAGCCCCATGCCGAAGAGCCCCCCGCTGGCCGTGTAGGTCAGCACCCGGGTCTGCTGGAGGCCGGCGCCGTAGGGGTCGTCCCACACATGGCCCCAGGCGCTGAACCGGCTTGCCACATAGGGCATAAAGGTGAGGATAAGGAACACCCCCAACGCCGCAGCGGCCAGAATCAGCACAATGGTGCGCACGCTGCCCGAACGCATGAAGGCGATGATCAGGAAGGTGGCAAAGAAGATCAGCGCGGTGCCCAGGTCCTTCATCAGGAACAGGAACCCGATGCAGGCCCCGGTGAACACCAGGAACTCGGTGATGTTCTTTTTGGTCTGGAGCCTGTCCAGGGTAGAGGTGCCCACGAACACAAAGGCGATCTTGATGAACTCGGAGGGCTGGATGCTGACCGGGCCGATGTGGATCCAGTTGCGGGAGCCGTACTGGGTGGTGCCCAGCAGCAGGTTCAGGACAAACAGGCACAGGGCCCCTATGCCAATGGGTAGGCGGTACTTGGCCACCCGGTCCAGGTCATCCATAAAGCGGATCAGGGCGCAGAACAGCAGCACCCCCAGCAGCATGGCCACCAGTTGGGTACGGGCCGCGCCGGGGCCAAAGGCCGCCAGCAGGTTTACCCCCATGCCGGAGAGCAGGTAGGCGACGGTTTCCACCTCAAAGCTTACCCGGTGGAGGAACCGCATGGAAAACACATACAGCCCCCAGCCAATAACCAGCACCCCCAGCTCCGGCAGGAGGTTTTGGGGGGCGAAAACCGGCAGGCCCCCTTCCCAGGCCACCGCGGCCTGTAGGGCCATGAGCAGGTGGGTCAGGGTGGCGGCCAGCATCAGCCGCATGGGGGGCGCGGCCTCCCGGAGCAGGGCCTGGAACGCCCGCCGCTTTTTCTCCGGGGCCTGGTTGATGTTGTATAGGGTAAGCGCCACTTCGCCGAACCCTATACTGTCCCCAATGCGCACCAGCTTGGGGGCGTTGATCTTCCGGCCGTTCACCTTTACCCCGCCTTTGGAGCCAGTATCGCAGATGAACCAGCCCTCCTCCCGGCGCATGAACACCGCGTGGTCGCGGGAAACCCCGGCCACGGGCAGGCAGATATCGCAGCTTTTGCTGCGGCCCACGGAGTTCTCCCAATACAGCACGGGGAACCGGGCCCCGGAGGTTTTGTCTACCAGCATGACCACCGGGTCCCGGCGGCGCTGGCCCCGCTTAAAGGAGGTGTAGCAGCGCCAGACCACATAGACGGCGGGCAGGGGCGCAAGCACACGCAAAATCAGCAGCACGGCGGGCAGTGCGCCGGACTGTAAAAAATCCATAATCGTATCCAAAGGCTTTCTCCATTCCCAGAAAATCTACCCCGTCAGCCTGGCCCGGCCTTTAGAGTCTGCTTTAAAACTCTGAAACGCCGTCTATTTTGCCTAAAAACGGTGCTTTCTGTGTCAAAAATCCTCGAAAGGCAGCAAGCCTTTCTTGCGGTTTTTTCCTTGAAAGCCCTCGTTTTTGGACAAAAATCCGGCATTTCTCCGGTTTTAAAACAGACTCTAGCGCAGGGCCACCATCTCCCCTGCCCGCTTGTAGATATGCCCTGCCGGTACCACGCCCCGCACCATGGCGAGGGGGTACACCCGGCTGCCCCGGCCTATGACCGTGCCGGGGTTCAGTACGGCGTTGCAGCCGATCTCGGCAAAATCACCCAAGACCGCCCCGAACTTCTTTAGGCCGGTATCCACCCGGTTTTCCCCAAAGGCCAGCGTGACCGGGGATTTATCCTGCTTGACATTGGAGGTGACGGCCCCCGCCCCCATGTGGGCTTTGTGGCCCAAAATGGAGTCGCCCACATAGTTGTAGTGGGGCACCTGGACCCCGTCGAACAGGATGACGTTTTTTAGCTCGGTGGAATTGCCCACCACGCAGCCCTCCCCCACCAGGGCGTTGCCCCGGATGAAGGCCCCGGGGCGCACCTGGGTTTCCGGGCCGATGATGCAGGGCCCGGCTATATAGTGGTTGGGGAACAGCCTGGCGGTGCGGTGAATCCACACGAACTCCTCCGGGTGGGCGTAGTCCCCGGCAGGCAGGTTTTGGCCCAGGGCCTTGATGAAAGCGCCGATCTCCCCCAGGGCCTGCCAGGGGTATCGGTATCCCTCTAAAAGCGCCGCCGCGGCGGTGTGGTGCAAGTCAAGCAAAAGGGTGGTGCAGAAATCAGTCTGTTCCATAGGTTTTCCTCCTTATGGCCGCTTATTTGGAAAACAGCAGTACGGCCTGGTCAATGGCGTCCAGTTGGTTTAGGTCCAACTGCAGTTCCCCCTGGTCGGTCAGGCGGATGTCCATGACAATGGACACGGCCTGGGGCTCGTAGTCTACCTGGCTGACCTTGGCCCGGCAATACTCCAGCACCTTATCGATATACAACTGGTAGGCGTCTACCGCCGGGGTAGGGGCCGGGGTGGGCGCGGGGATGGGGGTAGGCTCCTCCTCGCCGTATGCATCCTCATCCCAGCCGTCTTCGTCCTCATCCTCATCCCCGTCCTCAGCGGGCTCGGGGGTGCTGTTGGCCGCCGCGGCCTCTTCCTGAGCCTGGGTGCGCAGCTTGGCAAATTCCTCTTGCAGGCCGCACAGGCTGCTGATGGAGGATACATCGACCTGGATGGTGTAGCCGGTGTCTACCTTCTGCTCATCCTGCACGGTATACCGGGCCGAAAGCAGCGCCTTGGACATAACGTCTTGAAAGCCCGCCAACTGCTGGTCTGTAGGGGACAGGCTGTAAGCATTGCAGAAATTGACGGCCGCGTTCTCCACCGTGGTGGTATTGTTGGACTGGGCGGTTTCCTGGGTGGCGTGGGCCACGGACATAAAGCTTTCGTGGGTGTTGTGGTAGCTGCTGTCCAGCAGGGCCTGGATGTAGCTGGACACGTCGTAGTCGTCGAAATCCTCTGAGGGCAAAAAGCCGCAGCCGGTAAAAACCGCCGCCAAAAGCAGGCTTAAGGCCAGAGAGGCCCATCTTTTTGGTTCCATATCGTCCTCCGTTTTCCTCTTTTCGTTGGCATGGGTGGCTCATGCGTCCCGCCCGCAGCACTTTTTGTACTTTTTGCCGCTGCCGCAGGGGCAGGGGTCGTTGCGGCCGGGCTTTTTGGGCTTTTTCTGGGGCTGCTTTTTCACGGTGCCGTCCCCGGCGGCGCCGGCGCTGGTTTCCTTGGCCACCTGCTCCCGCTGGGGGGCTTCGGGGGTGCGCAGGCGCACGGTGAGGATATCTTTGGCGGTGTTCTCCCGGATGGTGGCGATCATGGCGTCGAACATATCAAAGCCCTCCAGCCGGTACTCTACCACCGGGTCCTGCTGGGCGTAGGCCCGCAGGCGGATGCCGTCCTGTAGCTGTTCCATCGCGTCGATGTGGTCCATCCACTCCCGGTCCACGTTCCGCAGCAGCACCACCCGCTCGATCTCCCGCATAACCGGGGCGGTAAAGGCTTTTTCCCGCTCTTCGTACAGGGCCTGGGCCTTTTTGAGAATCTCGCCGGCGGCAAAGGCGGGCTCCAGATCCTCTATCTCCTGGGGGTTGTAGTCCAGGTCCCCAGGGCCGATTAGCCAGCCCATATAGTGCTCCCGCAGGCCCTCCAGGTCCCAGTCGTCGTGGGGGATGTTTTCGGGCAGATACCGCTTGACATTGGCCTCGATGGCCTCTTCCAGCATTTTCAGGATGGCGGGTTTCATGTCCTCCCCGTCCAGCACCTGGTCCCGCTGGCCGTAGATGATCTTGCGCTGGTTGTTCATCACCTCGTCATATTGCAGCACGTTTTTGCGGATGCCGAAGTTCCGGCTCTCCACCTTGCGCTGGGCGCTCTCGATGGAGTTGCTGACCATGCCCGCCTCGATGGGCATATCATCGTCAATGCGCAGCCGGTCCATCATGGCGGAAAGCCGCTCCCCGCCGAAGAGGCGCATCAGGTCGTCTTCCAAGGAGATATAGAACCGGCTTTTGCCAGGGTCGCCCTGGCGGCCGGAACGGCCCCGGAGCTGGTTGTCGATCCGGCGGCTCTCGTGGCGCTCGGTGCCGATGATGTACAGGCCCCCCAACCCCTTTACCGCTTCGGCCTCCGGGGCGATCTGGGCCTCGTACGCCTTATTGAGCCGGGCGAACTCCTCCCGCGCCTGCAAGATCTCCTCGTCCTCTGTGTGGCTGAAGGCCGTGGCCTCTACCAGTTGCTCTTCGGTATAGCCTTTTTTGCGCATTTCGGCCTTGGCCATAAACTCGGCGTTGCCCCCCAGCAGGATGTCCGTGCCGCGGCCGGCCATGTTGGTGGCAATGGTCACGGCCCCCTTGCGGCCCGCCTGGGCCACGATCTGGGCCTCCTTCTCGTGGAACTTGGCATTGAGGACTTCATGCTTTACGCCCCGTGCTTTCAGCAGCTTGCTGAGCATCTCGGACTTTTCGATGGTGATGGTGCCCACCAGCACCGGCTGGCCCTTCTGGTGGTGCTCTACAATGTCCTCGATCACCGCCCGGTACTTGGCCTCGCCGGTTTTATACACCACATCGGGGCAATCTTCCCGGACCATGGGGCGGTTGGTGGGGATCTCTACCACGTCCAGCTTGTAGATCTCGGAGAACTCCTCCTGCTCGGTCATGGCGGTGCCGGTCATGCCGGAGAGTTTTGCGTACATACGGAAGTAGTTCTGGAAGGTGATGGTGGCCAGGGTTTTGCTCTCCCTTGCCACCTGCACCCCCTCTTTGGCCTCTATGGCCTGGTGCAGGCCCTCGTTATACCGGCGGCCGTACATCAGCCGGCCGGTGAACTCGTCTACAATAATGACCTCGCCGTCCTTCACCACATAGTCCTGGTCCCGGTGCATAATGCCCCAGGCCCGGATGGCCTGGTTGACATGGTGCTGGATGCGGATGTTCTCCGGGTCGGTGAGGTTTTCCAGGCCGAAGAATTCCTCGGCCCGCTTTACGCCCTGGCGGGTGAGGGAGCAGGTCTTTAGCTTTTCGTTTACAATGTAGTCATACCCGGC
The DNA here is from genome assembly GCF_034335085.1 of Acutalibacter caecimuris. Lineage (NCBI taxonomy): Bacteria > Bacillati > Bacillota > Clostridia > Eubacteriales > Acutalibacteraceae > Acutalibacter > Acutalibacter caecimuris. The sequence goes on from NZ_JAWXXJ010000036.1 coordinate 12,619, forward strand.
GTAGAGCTCGTCGTTGTCCTCTTTCTCGTCGGTTTCCTTTACCCGCACCAGTTTCAGGCCCCGGGCCAGGGTGTTGGCCCGCTGGTACAGGTCGCCGGCCTTTTCCCCCTGGCCGGAGATGATCAAGGGGGTACGGGCCTCGTCGATCAAAATGGAGTCCACCTCGTCTACAATGGCGTAGTGGTGGCCCCGCTGCACCTTGCGCTCCTTATAGATCACCATATTATCCCGCAGGTAGTCAAAGCCCATCTCGTTATTGGTGCCGTAGGTAATATCGCAGGCGTAGGCGGCTTTTTTCTCATCCGGGCCCATGCCGGTCAGGGCCAAGCCCACGGTAAGGCCCATAAAGTTGAATACCCGCGCCATCATCTCCCCCTGGTACTTGGCCAGGTATTCGTTTACGGTGACGATGTGCACCCCTTTACCGGAAAGGGCGTTCAGGTAAGCGGGCAGGGCCAGGGTGAAGGTCTTGCCCTCGCCGGTTTTCATCTCCGCGATGCGGCCCTGGTGTAAAACCACCCCGCCCTGGACCTGCACCGGGAACAGCCGCTTGCTGAGCACCCGGTCCATGGCCTCCCGGCAGGCGGCGAAGGCCTCGGGGAGGATATCGTCCAGGGTTTTCCCCTGTGCCAGCAACTGGCGGAACCGGGCGGTTTCGGCCTTTAGGCTGCTGTCATCCATATCCCGGTAGCGGCCCTCCAGGTCCAGCACCTTGTCTACCAGGGGCTGGTTGCGTTTCAGCTCGCGCTTGCTATAATTCCCAAAGAGTTTGGTCAATATATTGTTTGCCATACGCCTATCCTCTCATACTGATGATTTCCATTCCCCGTTATTATAACACGATAGCCCTGGGGATTGCAAGGCAGGCCACAGTTTATTTACATTTTGTGGGCCGCGCCAAGGGGCACGCCGGCCGCCTCCCCGGCCCCCCAAAAAAGAAAGCGCCCCGCCGGGTTGGCGCAGCGCTTTCCGGTTGGGGCCCCGGCCCCGGCATCAGCCGATGAGCATCCTGCCCTCCGGCAAAATGGCCGGGGAGGATTTGGCGCGCATCAGGATGGACACCCCGAAGGACAGGGGCCCCACCCGGCCGATGAACATGGTGACGCACAGGATTAGCCGGGAGATTGGCTCCAGCCGGGTGGTGACATTGGCCGTGAGCCCCGCCGTGCCAAAGGCCGAGGCGGCCTCGTACAGCAGGTCGATAAACCGTAGCTGGGGGTTTAAAAGGGTGAGGGCCGTGGCGTCGGCAAACACCACCGCCAGCCCCAGCAGGGCCACGGTAAGGGACTTGTACACCACCCCCGGCGTGAACCGGTGCCGCAGCACCGATACCTCCTCCTGGCCGCGCAGGGTGGATATCACCGTTATCAGCAACACCACCAGGGTGGTGGTCTTTACCCCGCCCGCCGTAGAGCCGGGGCAACCGCCCACAAACATCAGCGCCACAGACAGGACTTTGGTAAAGCTGCCCTGGGCGCCGATATCCACCGAGGCAAACCCCGCTGTACGGGTGTTTACCGACTGAAAAAAAGCGGCGTTCAGCTTTTCGAAAAAGTTCAGGCCGGCCATGGTGCGGTCATACTCCAGCAAAAAGAACCCCAAGGTGCCTGCCGCCAGCAGGGCCAGGGTGGCCCGCAGGCAGATGCGGGAGTGGAAGTTCAGGCGCTTGGCCCCCTGATGGCGCAGGGGGGCCTTGATCTTGCACAGATAGATGTCCCGTACCACCACAAAGCCCAGGCCGCCGGTGATGATCAGCAGGGAGATGGCCAGGCTGACCAGGGGGTCCCCGGCAAAGGCCGTCATACTGCTGTTGCCCGGCACAAAGCCCCATATGTCAAACCCGGCGTTGCAGTAGGCGGATACCGCCACAAACACCGCGGGCCAAATGCCCCGCACCCCATAGGCGGGCACCAGGCGCAGCATCAGCAGGCCGGCCCCCAGCGCCTCGCACAGGAAGGTGAACCCCAGCATCAGCTTGAGCAAGGCCGCGGTGTCAGGCATATCGCCGCCGGAGGCCTCGCCCGCCAGCAGCATCTCCCTAAGCCCCAGCCGCCGGCGCACCAGCAAAGAGAACCCGGTGGCAAAGGTGGAAAGCCCCAGCCCGCCCATCTGGATAAGCAGCAGGATGACCACCTGGCCGAACACCGACCAGTGGGAGGTGGTGTCCTGTACCGAGAGCCCGGTGACGCAGGTGGCGGAGGTAGCGGTAAAGAGGGCGTCCAGCGGATGGGTAAACCCGCCCACTGCCGAAGAAACCGGCAGGGTAAGCAGCAGGGCCCCCAGAATGACCAGCAGCAAAAAGCTGGCTACAATGACCCGTACCGGCGGGGCGGTCTTGGGCCACTCGGCCGCCCGGTGTTTCCATTGGGCCAGGCTTGACAGGGACATGACATCACTTCCAATTCTCAATCTAGATAAAACAGGCGGGCCACCCCGGCCCAGGCTATCGTTGGGCAGACAAGCCGGCCAGAAGGCTGCCCGGCACAAAACCAGCGGCGCCTTTCATCTGCCCACCGTTCAAAAGGGATAGCCGCCATTCAATCATGAAAGCCAAAGCTATTTCCCTTAAAACCGAGCACCTAAGTAAATAAAGAAGGAAAAGCAAAAAAGGAAAAAAAGAATAGGAATAAAGAAAAAGTAAAGAAAACAAAGCAAAAATAAGCCGTTAAGTAAAACAACAAAAAATTAAACGCAAACACACGCAAGCCGTCCGTTACCGGGCCGCCCCCTTTCCGGGCAGGCGTCACTTTGGTAGCGGCACAAAAGTTTTTGAAGGGTCCAGGGAAACTTTTTTCAAAAAGTTTCCCTGGTACCACCCGCCACAACCTCAGGCGCGCAACATCTTAGCAGCGCCGGTTTTTTCCAGCGCGACGGCCAGGGGCAGGCCCAGGGCGAAACAGACCACCAGCTCGCCCAAGCCTACGGAGAGGGCGCCGGCGGCAAAGGCGGCGGGGGAAAAAGCCCCCCAGGAGAAGGCGCCGCTTTCAGAGAGGCAGGACACCTCCAGGCCCACGATCAGGGCGTTGGCAATCACCGGGGGTACAGGGGCCAGGACGGGCACCCCCTTATAGCAGACACGGGAAACAGCCCAGGTTCCCAAAGCGGCCAGCAGGGTGGCGCCGGTGCCGAAGACCCAATCTACCACGCCCAGGGGGCTGGCCAGGTTGGACAGGAAACAGCCCACCGCCAGGCCGGGCACCGCAGCCGGGGTAAAGGCCGGCAGCACCGTGAGGGCCTCGGAAAACCGGAATTGCACAGGGCCGTAGGCCAGGTTCAACGCGGCGGCGGCATAGGTAAGGGCGGCGTACAGGGCGGCTATCACCCCGCTGAGTACCAGAAAACGGGTTTTTCCAGCGCTTGTAGAAACATTTGACATAGCAGTAACCTCCTGCGGCCTGCTCCCGGACACGGGCGCGCCATCCCCGGAGTATGGTATGGGTATCCCCCGGACACTTGCGGCCGGGACAGGCCTAGTATTGTTTAAGGTCAGGATTTTCCGACTGACCGCGGCCCCGCACAGGCAGGGCCGCAAAGCATAGGATACGACATTTTGGGGGAAAAAGCAAGGGCCGCAGAAATTTTTCTTGCACTTTGGGGCGAAAAGAGGTATAATAGCGATGGAATAATAGACGCGGGCGTGGCGGAATTGGCAGACGCGCCAGATTTAGGTTCTGGTGGGCAACCGTGCAGGTTCGAGTCCTGTCGCCCGCACCATCCTAAGAAAACCAAAAAGATATTTGGGCAAAAAACCGCGTAACCACGCGGTTTTTTGCATCTCAAAAGCCTGGATTTCGAAAGTGCAAAAACGTGGATGGCAGTAAGCGAAAAATAGATTCGAACCCTCGTAAAAAAGGAAAAAAGCAAGAGCGGTTCCCATAAGGAGCCACTCTTTGAAATAATTAATGCATTTGCGTGCATAAGGGCGATAGCCCGTTGCATACATAGCCGGTCGCTGGAGAAATTTCTCCGAGAACAAGCGACCGGCTTTTTTATTTTAGGAAGGAGCTGAATCTATGATAACCTTAAAAATCTGGCACGGCCCCATGCGGACCACACTGACCCTCCCCCTGTGCGAAGCAGAAATTCAAAAGGCACTCGTCAAAGCGTTCCGTACCGCGCCCTTCAAGGTCACTGCCGACGAACTATCTCCAGAGGCCCTGGCCATGCTGAATGGAAAGGAGATCGATCTGGACGAACTGAACTTCCTCGCCAAAAGCCTCGACCGGTTCACACCATACGAGCAAGACCAATTTTTTGCGGCGGTGCAGGTAGAGCAGCCATCAGACCTCAATGGCCTCATCAACCTGTCCTTTAATATGGAAAGGTACACGCTGGTGCAAAACGTCACGGACCTGGCCGCTGTGGGCAGGAAATATCTGCTCAACACGATGGGGGCTCTGCCCGCTTCCGAAATCGACAAACTGAATTTCGAACAGGCGGGCCGCGAACTGCTGACCAGCGGGAATGGGACCCCCACCACCTACGGACTGCTCTTCACGAGTGAGGACGTGCCGTACCGGGAGGTCTACCACGGCGCAACTTTCCCCTACTGCGAGCCCCGCCGGGACATTATTGCCATCGCGCAGATGGAGTACGGTTCCAAAACCGAGTACCTGTACCTGCCGGAAGATGAACTCGCCATCATCAAAGCGGCCAGGCGGATGGGCGCGCCGTCCCCGGATATGTGCAGGGTAGCTTTCACAGATTTCATGCTGGACGATCCAACCTGGATACAGCACCTGGGAACCATGCTGCGTGATCATGGCCTCGGGGTGGCAAATGAACTGGCCGACGCATTTCCGAAAACCGCTGAGGACTTTGAAAAGCTGGCGGCGGTCGTGGAGTATGCCGACGTTTCCAGCAGCGGTGAAATCATGAGAATAGCCCGACATCTGGAGGATTTTGTGTTCATCAAAGACGCAGAAACGGATGAGGATGTGGGCCATCACTTTGTCAGCTTTGACAGCGAGTATCGTGCCTCACCCGAACTGGAGGATTATATCGACTTTGACGCCCTGGGCAATCAAATCAGCGAGGATCGAGAGGGGCAGTTTGTTGAGGGCGGCTTCGTCTGCATGGACAGCGGCTGTTCGCTGGAAATGATTTTAGATGATGACCTGGGCCTTGCGATGAGGGGGATTTAGCATGATAAAAGTAAAAATCACCAACAAAACCGGGGCAGCCCTTGAGCGGGAGCTGCCCATGGATATCCATCAGCTCTACCATGATATGCGGGAGGCTGGCATCAACAAGCCCCCGAAAAATATCCTGCTCCATGACGATAAGGATGTGGAAGTCACCCTGTCCTCGGATAGCGAGATCGGCAACCGCCTGCTGCGGGTGTTCGGCAGGAACGATACCCTTGCCGACGCCAACACCGTGGCCTTCGCCGTCAGCACTGCCAGAGAAAAAATCCTCACAGACCTGGAACAGAATATCGTCCACAATCAGTATCCCACTAAGGAAAAGCTGTTCGATGATATCAAGGCCATGACCCAGGCTGCCGGGCCAGTCAAGCTGACGCTTTACTGCCCTCTGGTGGGCCAGCTTGACGATGGCGAGTGCGACGAGTATATCGAGGTGGGCAGCGGGTTCCTGGCGGCGTACCAAGACCAGATCGAGCAGGGCATTGCCGACGAGCAGGCCCCCGAAATGGGTGACATGGCGCAATATCTTGACAGAAATGCCGGTGTAGCTGCCAAGCTCATGTCAGCAGTTTGGACAGTGGAGGATATCGACGGCAGGCTCTTAGGCCGGATCGATTGTCACCTCAAGGAGCCGCTCACGGCAGAGGAAATGGCGGATTTGCGGGAGGAAATTCTTGGACAGTGTTCAGACGGCCTTGGAGAAGGTTTCGAGCAGCGGCCCATCGAAACCGACGAGGGCGACCTCTATGTTTCATATTGGAACAGCAGTGATGACTATTTTCTCTGCACTGAGGATGAGTTGGACGAGCACCTGGAACCCCATCAAGGGATGGGCGGTATGTAAAAGGAGGTTTTCGAGATGAACGAATGGGATAGGCTGCATCGGATGGCTGAGCGCTACAAGGCCGAGTACCCCAGCGGCACACGGATCATGTTGCTGAGCATGGGAAACGACATCCACCGTGTTGAGGATAACACGCGGGGCACTGTGATTGCCGTAGACGATATCGGCACCCTGCACTGTAAGTTTGACAATGGCCGTGCGCTGGGGATCATCCCCAGCGAGGACTCCTTTCGCAAGCTCACCGAGGAAGAACTGGCAGAGGAACAGGAGCCGGACATGGACGAAGATGAAGATTTCGGCATGAAAATGTGAGGTGAAAGTTAATACAGTGAAGTGGTCGGATGGCGCATGGCTATCCGATTTTTTGATATGTTCGCGGGGATCGGCGGTTTCCGCTCCGGCTTAGAGGCTGTAGGCGGCTTTGAATGCGTCGGTCACTGCGAGATAGATAAGTATGCAAACCAGGCTTACAACACCATGTACGATACGGAAGGAGAAGTGTTTTTTGCAGACGCCAGAACCATCGATCCGGCAGCGCTGCCGGATATCGACCTTATTTGCGGCGGCTTTCCTTGTCAGAGTTTTTCAATCGCTGGAAAGCGGAGAGGATTTGCAGATGATGCCAGAGGAACTCTCTTTTTTGAGATTGCCCGCCTTGCCGCCGCTAAAAGACCTGCATTTCTGCTGCTTGAAAATGTTCCCGGATTGCTTTCGCACGACAACTGCCGGACGTTTGCGACCATCCTCAGTACGCTGGATGAACTGGGGTACGATGTCGCATGGCAGGTGCTTAACAGCAAGGATTTTGGAGTCCCCCAGTCCCGCAAAAGGGTGTATATTGTCGGATATCTTAGAGAGCGATGTTCCGGCGAAATACTTTCTTTCACAGACGCAAATGGAGCGTCTCTTGAGCAAGTCTTACCCGGCCCGGAAGGGTGCCGGGTCTACTCCCCAGCAGGAGTGTCCATTACTCTAACAAGCACGGCTGGCGGTTTTGGTGGGCGCAGCGGGCTTTATGACGTGAGCCTGCCCATCAAGGTGATGACAAAATCCGGCTATCAGCTTGCCCATCCCGGCGACAGCATCGACCTGGCCTACGCCACCATGAATACCCGGCGCGGGCGGGTCGGAGATAAAATCGCGCACACGGTCACCCCTGGAAATAATCAGGGGTACTTTTTTATCGACCTGAACGAAAACCCGGAACTGACCGAAAACGCAAGGTGTCTGCTGGCAAATCAGGATGCAGGCATCGGCAAATTTAAGGGTGGTAAATCGGGCGTTTTCGTAGAGGGGCAGGCTCCCTTTTCCATTCCTGTGCAAGATGCAGACGGCAATCTGCACTATGGCAAAGTACGCAAGCTTATGCCTATCGAATGCTGGAGGTTGCAAGGTTTTAGTGATGAACAGTTCCACAAAGCTGCCGCAACCGGGCTGTCTGACGCCCAGCTTTATAAAATGGCTGGAAACGCCGTCACCGTGCCGGTTATCTCCGCTTTAGGCGAGAAAATCAAAGAGATATTTTGGAGGTCACAATGCCAAACCATATAACAAATATTATTGAAATCAAAGGGGACCCCCAGCGAGTTCGGGCCTTGTTCGAGGCTGTCAAAAGTGATGAATACGGCCTGGGCTCTATCGATTTCAACAAACTGGTGCCTATGCCCCCGGATCTGGATATGGAGGAAGGGAGCCGCACAGACCGCGGTCTGAAAGCCTATAAGGACTTCATAGAAGTCTACACTTTTAACGGCAAAAAAGAGAATTTCGACCTGTCCAATATCCCCGAAAAGGCTGAGCAGGCGTTCCTCCGGGTGCGGCCTGATATCGACCGTGCTGCCTGGGATTTGGGCAGGCGGGCGTTTATGAATAAGCAAAAGTATGGTGTCACCAGTTGGTATGACTGGCGCATCAAAAACTGGGGCACCAAGTGGAACGCCTATGGCTATGAGGGTGGCGTCCAGTTTGACGGCAAGTCCCTTCGGCTCCAGACAGCCTGGTCGCCGCCTGAGCCAATCATTGCAAAGCTCGCTGAGATGTACCCCGATTTGGACTTCACCCACCAGTGGGCCGATGAGGACATCGGGTACAACTGTGGCGAGGATGAGTACCACAACGGCTCTCTGTGCGGCGAGTACCGCCCAGCTGGTGTTGAGGCTGTGGAGTACGCCAACAGCCTGTGGGGAAATGATGAACAGGAGGAAGATGAGGGTTTGGACAGCGGGATGTCAATGAAATAAATATAGCAGAATTTTAGGCCGGTATCAATCGTTCAGAAAACGGTTGGTACCGGCTTTTTTCGTTTTCTGGACGGTTTTTCGGCGCACAAAGGAGATGATGATGTATCAAATCGCCGGTATCTTGGGTGGGCAACAAAGCGCCCATCCTCCCCATTATCTACAGCTTGTTCCCACTGGAATACGGCAGGTTCGTGGAGGTGTTCGGCGGCTCCGGCAGCGTGCTGCTGGGCAAGCCGCCTGACCCCTTCGAG
>NZ_JAWXXJ010000037.1:0-18934 GCF_034335085.1 Acutalibacter caecimuris
TCTTATCCTCCGCAACTTCGTTGGTGATCTCGTAGGTAGCGCCCTCGCTTACCTCAACCGCTACCTCGATGGCCTCCACGTCCAGCTCCTCCACCTCAGCGGCGTAGGTGCCGTCCTCGTTAGCCTCAACAGCCTCGCCGTTTACGGTCAGGCCGGTGATCTCGGCGGCGGTGCTGGGTACGTAGTTCTCACCAACCAAGGTGTACTCGGCCTTTGTGGTGCCGTCCTCGGCGGTAACTTCAATCTTCACTTCCTTGGAGATATCCAGGGTGGCGGGGGCAGTGTAGTCCTTGCCGTCTACCTTGATGGTTGCCACTGCGGAAGTGGTTTCGATGGTCACGCTCTGGGCGGTCAGGTCGGCGTCCTTATCCAGTGTAACGGTGTAAGCGTTCTCCTCGGCAGTGGCCGCAACATCGCCCACCTTAATGCCGGACAGGCTGGCGTCCGTCTGGGGCTCGGCGGTCTTTACGACCAACTCATACTCCTTGGAGCTGCTGCCGTCCTCGGCGGTTACGGTGATGGTGTTGCCGGTAATCTGCTTGCCACCCCAATACAGCTTGTCGGCGGCAACCGCAAACTTCTTCTCGGTCACATCGGGGCCGGCCCAGGTGTTGGCGCCGTTCTTCACGCTGGCGCCTTCGCTCACGTCAAAGCCCAACTCAAAGGTTTTGGCGGTCTTGGCGTCGTAAGATTTGGCGTTAAAGCTGAAGGGCACGGTGATGATGAACTTGTTCAGGTTGGCAACCGTGGTGTCGCGGGCAGCGGTAACGCCTGCGGTCTTGCTGATGATTTCGTTCAGGTCGCACTCGGAGCTGGCATTGGCACGCACGGCATACAGGTAGTAGCTCTTGGGCGTGTCGGCGCCGGTGCTCTGGGTGGCATTCTGGCTCTCGCTCCAAACCTTGATCTCGATAGCCTTGGTCTTGAAGTCGCTGGCAGCCAGGAAGGTAGCCTCGTCGGCCAGGGTGGTGATCGCGTCGGTATTCGCCAACGTAGCGATCTTGGTCCCGGCAGCCTGGGCGGCCAGCAGCGTGGTGTCAAACTTGTCGCTGATGGTGGTAGCACCATTCTTAACGGTGGTCCCCTCGTCCTTCATCCAGTCGTAAACGTAGAGGGCAGCCGTTGTATCATGGGTGCCATTCTTCACGGCAAAGGTGTAGGGCACTTCAATGCGGATGGTCTGGGCGTCCTGGTTGATAACAGCCTCAAACTTGGTCTTGCCGTCCTTAATAGCGTTGATGGTGTCCACGCTGGCAACGGTCAAGGCATGGATGGAGTTGTTGTCGCTGGGCGCAGCAGGCACAATCCAGTAGGTCTTTTTCACGCAGGTATCGGCAGCAGGGTCAGCCGCACGGGACGTGGGCGTGGAGGCACTGCCAGCTTTTGCCACTGTGTAAGTAACCGTACTTTGGTCGTCCTTAGTAAGAATTACTTGATAGGTTTTCTGGGCAGTCAGGTCAACCACAAACCCAGTTGACGCATTGTATTCAGTGGCAGCACCAGAATCTTCTTTTGTTTTAATTTTGGTTACCCCAGTACCACCAGTCAGGGTCAGCTTAACAGAATTCAGATTGCTTTCCTCAGAACTAGTATAATTGACTGTGATGGTTTTTGCAGAGTCGTCAACTACAGGAGCAACCGCAGCCGCCGCATTATTTATGGTAGCGGCAACAGTAAGCAGGGCGGGTGTGGGCTGAGGAGGATTGCTACCGCCTGCTTTGGTATAGTAGGCGTGCAGTTCCACAGAGCCAATAGCGCCTTCGGGCATATTTTCCGGAGCCGGATCCGCGGGAGCAACGAAGTCAATGGCATTAATAGCGGTTTTACCGATAATGGGGGTATCCATATCGGCAGCGCCATCAAAGCCAACAACCGTAGCACCATTGGCAACCACAGCGCTCACGCCGCTGCTGGCGCCGGTAAACAGAGTGTCCAGCCCAGCCAGGTCTGTACCGGCAGGCACGGTGATAACGTCCTTGATGTTGGGCGTGTAGGTTTTGCCGTCCTTGTCGAACAGGGTAATGCCGGAAATAGCAGCGGGAGAAGTGGACGCATCGGGGGCGCCGGCAAAGGTCAGGAAATAACGCTCGGCAGCGCCGTTGTCGTGGCTCTCCACCAGCACTTCCATGGGGGTCTTGGTGTACTTCTTCAGGTCAACGCCGGTAAAAACAACCTCGCCGTCGTGGGCGGTGGCGGTGGTGTAGTCGTCAACCACCACGTTGCCCTCAGCCTTCACCCAAGTTACCTTGGCGTCTTTTTCCACGACAAAGGTGAGTTCGCGGGTCACGCTGTCGGCAGTGAAGTCGGCGTCGCCCACATTGATGGTGGCGTTGTTGCCGGTCACTTCAACAGCAGCCTGTTCATAAACGTCGGCATCACTATTCTGTACTTTAACAGCGCTCAGCCCGGCCGCTGTGTTAGCAGCGTAAGAAACGGTGATGACAACGTCATCGCCACCGGCCTGGTTGTCTGTTACAACGTTAACGGTAACTGTTTTCTGTGCAGGATAGGAAACAGCGGGGGAAGAAGTCCAGGCAGCAACACCGCTGCTGGCCAGGCCGCCGTCGCGGTCATACGCCACATTAGTGCTCTGCTTGATGGTCTTAACACCAGCAGCCGGGGTGTAGGTGGGGATGATCTTGGTCAGGTCGGTACCAAAGGGTACGGTGATGTTCAAGACCAACTCGCCAGAAGTTCTGGCATTTTCACCCATCTCCAGCTTGCTCATGCTGGGAATAGAGAACTCGTCAAAAACGGGCTCAAGCTCATAAGAGATCTTGTAGTCACGGGTGGTGTTGTTTTCAGAGGTCACCGTGACTTTGTTGGTGCTCACAGCCGTAATCTTGGCCTTGCTGTCCGTGGTCTTGAAATTGGACGCGGCCAGGGCAACTGCGGCGTCGGTAACACCCAGCGGCTTCACAACAACGATCTCGTACTTCTCGTTGTCGATGCGGGCGTCCACAACATTGGTGCCCGTAACCTCGGCGATGGAAACGTCGCCGCTGGCCGCGCGCTGCTCTACGGTAATGGTCAGCGGGTAGGCGGTGGCGGTGGTTTCGCCGTCTTTGGTCACGCGCAGCTCCAGGGTGTACACACCAAAGTCGCCGCTTTCGGGCTTCTCAATGGCCCAAGTTTTCAGGCTGAACGGGGCGCTCTTGGTCCCGTTGGTGCCCGGGCGGCCCTGCAGGCTGGTGCCTACCTGGCGGCCGTTGGCGCCATAGATGCCGACCTTGGTGCCCGCCGTGCTGCTCAGCTCGACGACCACTTTAGCCAGCTCAGTAGCGACATTGCCGCTGGTGTGGGCCAGTGTGACGGAGTAACCTTCCCCGTCAAACGTGGTTTCCACCCCGCCGACTTTGATCACGTCGGCATCAGCAGCAAACGCGCTCATCGGAATCATTGCGGCGACCATGAGAATGGCCAGAAACGCCGCAAGTGATTTCTTCAGAAACTTGCTTTTGTTCATGATTTCAACCCTCTTAAATTTTAGATTCTCAGCCGGCCCTTTCGCCGCTGAGTGGAAGTTAACTATATACTCACATCCGTGTGAAAAATAAAATTGCGCGCCCCGGGCCGGATGTGCTATAATATCCAGAGGATATTTCAGCAGAGCCAAAACTTGCAGAGTAAGTTTACAAATCGCCTTGGCGATTTGGCAAGGCGCAAGGCGGCTTGCAGCTATGCTATAATATCATAGGGATATTTCAGTAGAGCCAATCGCCCTGGCGATTTGGCAAGGCGCAAAGCGGCTTGCAGCTATGCTACCCTGTCCCCAGCGCCATAAACCCACACCCACCGGGCCGCGCCCGGAAAACAACGGAAAGGAGCGGTATGATGCACCCCTTGCGGAGATTGACCGCCGGCATCCTGGCCCATGTGGACGCCGGGAAAACTACCCTCTCTGAGGCCCTGCTATACCGGGGCGGCACCCTGCGCAGCCTGGGCCGGGTAGACCATGCCGACGCCTTCCTGGACCACAACGCCCTGGAGCGGGAGCGGGGCATCACCATATTCAACAAGCAGGCTGTGCTCCACCTGCCCGGCCTGGAACTCACCCTGCTGGACACCCCCGGCCATGTGGATTTTTCCGCCGAGGCCGAACGCACCCTGCAAGTGCTGGATTGCGCCATTTTGGTGATCTCCGGCCCGGACGGCCCCCAGGGCCATACCCTTACCCTCTGGCGGCTGCTGGAGAGCCGGGGCGTCCCGGTATTCCTCTTCCTCAACAAGATGGACCAGCCGGTGGATAAGGCCGGGCTGCTGGACAAGCTGCGTGCCGGCCTTGGCGACACCCTGTTGGACTTTACCCACTACGGGACGGACAGTTTCTGGGAGCAGGCCGCCCTGGGGGACGAAAAAGCCCTGGCCGAGTACCTGGACGCCGGCCGGCTGGAGGAGGCAACCCTCCGCCGGCTCATTGGCGCGCGGAAGTGTTTCCCCTGCTTTTTCGGCTGCGCCCTGCGGGCCCAGGGGGTAGACGAACTGCTGGACGGCCTGGCCCGCTTTGCCCCCCGTCCGGCCTGGAGCCCGGACTTTGCCGCACGGGTATATAAAATTTCACGGGACAGCCAGGGCGCCCGGCTTACCCACATGAAGATCACCGGCGGCAGCCTGCCGGTAAAAACCCTCCTCCCCCTGCCCGGCGGCGAGGAAAAGGCCGACCAGATCCGCATCTACTCCGGGGAGAAATACACCGCCGTTCCGGAGGCCGGGGCCGGCACAGTCTGCGCGGTAACAGGGCTTACCTCCACCTTCCCCGGCCAGGCGCTGGGGGCCGAGCCCCCCGGCCCGCCCCCGGCCCTGGAGCCCGCCATTGCCTACAGCCTGATCCTGCCCGAGGGGGCCCAGCCCCACGCGGTGCTGCCAAACCTTTGGCAACTGGCCGAGGAGGACCCCCAGCTCCATCTGGAATGGAACGAGGCCCTGGGGGAGATCCACCTGCGGCTGATGGGCAAGGTGCAGGCGGAGATCCTACAGCGGGTGATCCTGGACCGCTTTGGCCTGGACGTGGCCTTTGGGCCGGGGAACGTGGTGTACAGGGAAACCATCGCCGCCCCGGTAGAGGGGGTGGGCCATTACGAGCCTCTGCGCCACTATGCCGAAGTGCACCTGCTGCTGGAACCCCTGCCCCCCGGCAGCGGCCTGCAATTTGCCACCGCCTGTTCCGAGGACTTTTTGGCCCGCAACTGGCAGCGGCTGATCTTCACCCATCTGGAGGAAAAGGAATACCGGGGGGTGCTCACCGGCTCGGCCATTACGGATATGAAGATCACCCTGCTTTCGGGCCGGGCCCACGAAAAGCACACCGGGGGCGGGGACTTCCGCCAGGCCACCTACCGGGCCGTGCGGCAGGGGCTGATGAAAGCGGAAAGCATCCTGCTGGAGCCCTGGTATGCCCTGCATCTGGAGCTGCCCACCCCCAGCCTGGGCCGGGCCCTGGCAGATATCCAGCGCATGGGCGGCGAGGCCGGCTCCCCCCAGGCCATGGGCGGGGAAACCGTGCTGGATGCCAGCGTGCCCGTAGCGGCTTTTGGGGACTACGCGGCCCAGGTGGCGGCCTATACCAAAGGCCTGGGCCGGGTGGCCTGCCGGCTGGAGGGCTACCGCCCCTGTGCCGGGCAGCAGGCCGTGGTAGAGGCCCTGGGCTATGACCCGGACCAGGATACCGGGGACCCGGCCGGGTCGGTGTTCTGCGCCCACGGGGCGGGGTTCTTTGTGCCCTGGCATCAGGTGGAGCAGTATATGCACCTGCCCGCCTACAGCGGCTTGCCCAAGCCCGGAAAGGAGGCACTGCCCCCTTTTCCGGAAAGCGGCGGGCCGGCGGAAAAGGCCCCGCCTAAAACCGGCCTGGCCCAGGACGCCGAACTGTTGGCCATCTTTGAAAAGACCTACGGGGCGGTCAAGCCACGGGATCTCCAACCGGTAAAAAAGCCCGCCCGCCCCAAACCGGAGCCTGCCGACGGGCTCCGGGTATCTGTGCCCGTCCCCTCCGCCGGGCCGGAGTATCTATTGGTGGACGGCTACAATATGATCTTCGCCTGGGAGGACCTGCACGCCCTGGCCAAAGCAGACCTGGAAACCGCCCGGCAGGCGCTGATGGACCTTCTCAGCAACTACCAAGGGTACCGGCAAAACCGGGTGATCCTGGTATTCGATGCCTACCGGGTGCCCAACGGTACCGGCTCGGTGGCCCGGTACCACAACATCCATGTGGTGTATACCAAAGAGGCCGAAACCGCCGACGCCTACATCGAAAAGGCCAGCTACCGGCTAACCCGGCAGCGCCACCGGGTGCTGGTGGCCAGCGCAGACTTCGCCGAGCAACTGATCATCCTGGGACACGGCGCCCTGCGTATGCCGGCACGGGAACTGCGGGCGGAGATCGAGCGCACCCAGGGGGAAATCGCCGCCATCCTGCGGGAAAAGCGGGCAGCCCTCAAAGGGCAAACCGTAGGGGATGCCCTCAAACAGGCAAAGCAGGAAACGCGCAAAAAAAGAAAACCCTAACGTCCCGCCGCCGGGCTGTGTCCAAAATAGAGAGCGTAAAAGAAAGGCTCCGGCAAACAAACGGTAAAAGTTTCGTCCACCTTTTCAAAGGTGGTGGGGTTTTTAGGGGCAACGCCCCTAAACCGCCGGAGGCCAACATTTCGTCATAAACTCTTCTTTATGGACACACCCCGCCTCAGGAAAATATTGACAAGCCCACCCGGGCGTGGTATCATAAAACCAGTACCCAATCACCATAAAAATGGAGGCTATGCACGATGAAAGTCAATATCGGCACGTATTCTTTCGGCGGTATCGCCAGCTATTTGGGCCTGGGCCCCACCCTTTTGGAGAAGTTTAAGACCATCAAGGCCCTGGGCTTTGACGGCGTAGAATTGCTGCCCGTCGACCTGGACAACGACGTGGAGGACATCAAAAAGTGGGCCCAGGAAACCGGCCTGGAGATCGTTTCCGTCCACGCGGAGCCCACCGAGGAGATCGTGAAAAAAATGGCCGCACTGGGCGGCAAGGCAGTCATCTGGGCCAGCACAGACTTCTGCAACGAGGCAGAGGCCATCGAGGTAGCCCATAAGCTGGACGCCATGGCCGAAATGGCCGCGCCCTACGGCGTCAAGGTGGGCTACCACAACCACAGCAAAGAGTTCTATGTGGATAACGGCCGCCCCCTGCTGGAGATCCTGGCAGAGAACTCCAGCAAGTGTTTCTTCCAGCTTGATTGCGGCTGGACCATGAACGCCGGCACCTATCCCCCCTCCTTCATCCGCCGGTATAAGGACCGCATCGTGGCCATCCACGTCAAAGAAAACTGCCGGGTACAGGGCCCTGGCCCCCAGCCCCGTTCGGCCCATGCAGAGGGCAACCACGAGAGCCCCTTTGCCCATGTGGCGGAGATGTCCCTGGAGGAGCGCCAGAAGATGCTGGACGCCTTCACCGCCCGCAACGAGAGCCCCGAGGGAAAAAAGCGCTTTGAAGTCCAGTGCAAGTTGGGCGCGCCGGAGTCCAATATCGATTGGCAGGAGATCAAGAACGCCCTGGACGAGCAGAGTTTTGAAGCCTTCTGGGTTATCGAGCGGGAAGGTTTCTACGCCGAGCACGACCAGTGCATCAAAGAGGACTGCGAGTGGATCAAGGCCCACATCCACTAAGCCCTACATAAAATAGCCCCCTGACAAAAAAAGCCCATAAAAAGCCCCCGGAGGCCATCCTCCGAGGGCTTTCTTGCGCATAAACATGATGATCCTATCCTGGCCGGCCCTGCCGCAAGCCCATAGGCCCGGCAAAAGCCGCCGTGTACCCAAAGCCAGCCAAAGCCGCACCGGCCCCCACCCCCGGCCCTAGTGCCGGAAGTAGCGGGCAAGCCGTCCGTGCAGCCGCCGGAAGTATTGGGTGATCAACCCGGCCAGGGTGTAGTCGTACAGCACAAAAACCACATTGGCCAGCGCCAGCAGCACCACAGGGCCCCAGCGGCCCACCAAGGGCAGCCCAGTAAATTCCTCCACCGGCACGCCCAGTATAAAAACGGCCAGCAGGGCGTCGGCAATGGCCGCGGCGTTAAAAACCGCCAGCTTGGCCGCCCAGCGCAGGGCCTTGGGCCTGATCTTGCTCAGCACCGCAAACAGCACTGGGTAGTAGCCGAAAAACAGCAGGTAGATCAGCGCGGCTTCCCGGTCCGGGGCCAAAAGCAGGCACAGTAGGCTGGTGGCCCCATAGGCCCCCAGGGCGTACCCCGCCCCGGCCTCCGCCACAAGGGGGATAAGCAGGCAGCCGGCCACAGCCGGTATGGCCACAGATGCCAGAGAGAACAGCCCCTCAAAGAGCATCAGCACCACCGAAAGGGCCGCCACCACCCCGCATAGGGCCAATTTAAAGGTGTTTTTCATAGGGAAGAGCATCTCCTTTGCAAGGGAAAACAGCCCGCCTTAGCAGCAGGGGACCAGGTCGCCGCCCATGCACTCACAGCAGCAGTCAGCCATCAGCAAGCCAGAGCACATATCGCAGGTGTTGCAGCCGCCGGCCATATTCTGGTTGGCGTTATAGCCGCCATACATACCGCTGCGCTGGTTCATGGCCTGGCTCAGGGCCGCGCTGTACTCCCCGTTGCCCGGGTCCATCTGGCAGGCCCTGGAGAAATGGTCCTTGGCCTCCTCCAGCCAGCCCCGCCGGTACAGCACCGAGCCCTTCAGGAAATACCACTCCGCGTTGCGCCGGTCAGCGGGCACGCCGTTCAGCAGTTGTTCCGCGTCGGCAATGCGCCCGGACATGATCAGGCTGCGCACATCGCTAAAACCGGAGCCCTGGTTGTAGTGCACGGCATTCTGCGCCCCATTATACCGGGCGTACCCGCCCCCGGCTTTGCGCTGGGCCGTAATGGCGTCGTAGGCCTCGTTGATCTCCTTCATCTTCTCGTCGGCCAACTCTTTCAAGGGGCTTTCGGCGTACTGGTCCGGGTGATACTTCTTCGCCAGCTTGCGGTACGCGTCCTTAATCTCCTCGTCGCTGGCCGATGGGGACACGCCCAGCACCTTATACGGATCCGTCATGTTGATAACCCTTCCCTTTCTTTGTTAAAGAAATATCCCAAACAGCCGCAAAGCGGCATTCAGAGCTTTTCCAGTTCCCGCCGGGGCCGTTCTTTCACGTGTAAAAAGAGGATCTCCCGCTGCACCTGGGGCAGCCCCTTCAGCGCCACGTTTTCAATGATAGGCCCAAAGGGCCCCAGTTCCAGCAGGTTCACCGCCAGTGCCAGGCGGGCGGCAGTGGCGTTCAGCGCGGCGTTGCAGGCAGCGTCCGCCTCTTCCCGCTCCTTGGGGCCCAGTTCCCTTTTCCCCTCCAGCCCCAGCCGGGCGATAAAGGGGTTAAAAGCCCCCTCCTTCAAATCCTCCCGCAGGTCATCCGCCGCGTCCATCAAGTAGACCCACCGCCCCAAAAAGTACCCAAACTGCTCCAAAGCCGGGCGCTGGCGCTGTTCGCAGCCGGCCAGTTCGCCAAAAAGCGCCTGTAGAAGCTGGGCGGTAGGTTCCGCGCAGGGATCCACCCCGGCCCCGCTCCCTTCAGCCTGCCGCTGGGCGTCCATAGCCTCCTGGGCCTGTTGGGCCAAAAAGGGGTACCGCCCTGCGGCTTTTTTGGCTTTAGGCCCGGCCAGCAGCAGCAAAGCCCAGCTACCCAGGGCAGAAAGCCCCCCCTTGTCCTCTACGTCATCCCGTAGCTTGTGGTAGGTAAGCAGTACACACAGGGCCGCGGCTTTTTTGTATTCCTCTCCGGGGCTGGGCAGGTAGGTGCAGCGTTTTAGGGGGTTGCATACGCAACGGCCCCGGTGCTCCTCCACCCGTGCGCCCGCCAGAGATAAAGCCAGCAGCGCGTAAAAGGCACAGTCATAACTTAAGGCAAACCGGGCGGAAAAACCGTATTCCTTGCCCAGCACCCGGCACAGTTCACAGTAAACCGCTTTATATTGGCTGTACTCCCGCACCAGCAGTTCCGGCTTACAGGGGCGCACATAACCGAACATGGGGCATTCTCCTTGTCTGCTATTATTTTAACGGATTCCGCCGGGAAGATGTTGAACACACTGTAAACAAAAGGCGCTATTTCCTTTACTTTTCCCCGGCCCCGGCTGTGTGTGGCAGGCGGCATCGGTGGGCGGCGTTGGGTGAGGGCCGGCGCAACGGGGCCCCCGGCCCCGTGGAAAACGGCATCGTCCCCCCCACCCGCCCCCCAGGCTCCCATCCCAGGCCCGCTTTTAGCGGTATAGCTGCAACGCCCCCGGCAGCACCTCCACCTGTACATCCGTGCCGCCGCTGGCATATTCCCCGTCCAGGGACCAGGGCATGGGCTCGGCACAGGTAAAAGAGGCCCCTGCCGTGTGCACAAAGGTGATCAGCTCCTCGTCCGCCTTGCCGTTTTTCAGGCAGAGCAAAATGCGGTTCAGTTCCAAAAGGTTCCGGGGCCGTTTCACCAGGCTCAGTTCAAATTTCCCGTCTACCGGGTCCACATGGGCCCGGTCCAGCTTAATCACACCCCCCAAAGAGGTAGAGTTGCTTACCGACCCAAACAGGTAATCCCCCTCATACACGCCGCCCTCCGCCGTGTCCACCCGCACCGGGTAAGACTTCAACAGCGGCAGTTCCTTGATCCCCTCGATCACATACGCCAGATGCCCCAGGGAATTCTTCAAACTCTGGGTGGCGGTGTACGAACTCTGGGTAAAAGCCCCAAAGGAGGCCACATAGACAAAGTACCGGTCCCCAAAGCGGCCGATGTCCACCGGGGCCGGGTCTGCCCCGGCCAGCAGGGCCGCGGCCCTGGCCGGCTCCCTGGGCAGGCCAAGAAAATCCGCAAAGTCGTTGGTCGTCCCGCAGGGGATGTACCCCAACGGCAGCCGGGCCCCGCTGTGCAGCAGGCCGTTTACCGTGGCGCTCAGGGTGCCGTCGCCCCCGCAGCAAACCAGGGCATCCGGCTTTTGGGCAATGGCCCGCTCCAGGGCCGCGGCGGCGTGCTGGGAAGAAACCGTCAGTTCCAGCACCGGCGTGTGCCCCTCCCCGGCCAGCGCGGCGTATACCCCGTCCAAATCCTGCAACAGGGTCTGCCGGCCGGCGTTGGGGTTAATCAGGATGTGTATCGTCATGCCAGGTTTCCTTTCAAAACGCCCCCGCACCCGCCGGAAGATAACCGGCGTAATGCCAGGGTAGGTAATATTTTCCGGCAGGCTGTCAAAGCATTTCACCTCTGCCATTTCCTTTTCCGGCAGGGGCCCCAGGGCCTCTATGTCCGCAAAGAACACCGCCCCCCAGGCGGCGTCCGCCTCGTTTTCCACCACCCAGGCGTGGTAGAGGCATACAGGCTCTATGGAAAACCCCGTAGCGCCGCTCTCCTCCCAAAGTTCCCGGCGGGCGGCCTCCAGCGGGGTTTCCCCCTCCTCAATATGCCCGCCCTGTGTTTCCCAGGTGTCGCGGGCCCTGTGGCGGCTTAAAAGAAGTTTCCCCTGATAGCGGGAAAATACTACAACATACTTGCATTTTGCCTGGCTGTCCCAAGGGGCCACCATGCATTTTAGGTGGGTGTCTGCCATACGCGCGCTCCTTTGTTATTCTATTATCCTGATTATAGCAAAATCCGCGCCAAAAGTAAAGCGGCAGGCAGCAGGCAAGGCTTTCCGGCCTACTTATCCACCGGTTCCGGTGGATAACTGTGGAAAACTCCGTGGAAAATGTGGAGAACCCCCTGCAGCCCCCGGTTTTACTGGCTTTTTCCGGGGTTGAAAAAGGTGAAGAAGTTTCCCCAGCCCCCAACTTTTTGTGGAGTAAGGGGGATACCCCCTGTTTCCCGCCCCCGGCCGCGATCCCCCCAACAAGGGGGCAGGCCCCCCGCCGGTGGCGGAGGGCCTGCCTATATGATAGAAAGAGGGTGTCAATCCTTCAAGTGGAATCTCCCTGTTTCGGCCTTCAGCCGGTTGGACTGGGCGAACAGTTCCGCGCTCACCGCCGCAGACTCCTCGCTGCTGGCGGAGTTGGTCTGTACCACCGCCGAAATCTGCCCAATGCCCTCGGTCACCTGCTGGATGGCCTCCGCCTCGCCCCGCACCGCGTCGGCGATCACCCCAATGTCGTGGTTGGACTGGGATACCAGGGACAAGGTTTCCTGCAAAGAGGAGGAAACCTCCCCCACAATGTGGCTGCCACGCTCCGCGGCCTGCACACAGTTGTCAATCAAATCCTTGGTAGCCTTCGCCGCTTGGTCAGACTGGGCCGCCAGGTTCCGCACCTCGCCGGCCACCACGGCAAAGCCCTTGCCCGCGTCCCCGGCCCGGGCGGCCTCCACGGCGGCGTTCAAAGCCAGTATGTTGGTCTGGAAGGCAATGTTCTCAATGGTAGACAGCACCTGCCCGATCTGCTGGGAAGTATTGCTGATGTCCGACATGGCGGCCACCATCTGTTTCATCTGCTCCCCGTTGGCGGAAACCTGCTCCCCTGTGCGGGTAGCCCGGTCCTGGGCCTCCCCGGCCAGCGTCACGTTCTGCCGGGCGCTCTTGGAGATATCATCCAGCGTCGCGTACAGCTCCTCCACCGAACTGGCCTGCTCCGTGGCCCCCTGCGCCAGGGACTGGCTGCTGCTGGCCAACTGGTCCGCGTTCTGCGAGATCCGCTGCTCCGCCTGGGTGATCTCCCCCAGCGCGGCGGAAAGGGTGGAAGTAAAGCTACGGATGGATTGCTGGATGGACTGGAAGTCCCCTATGTAGTCCGCAGAGGTATCCACGTCGAACTCGCCCTGGGAAACCTGGTCCAGTATGCGGTTGATGTCCTCCACATAGCTGTTGATCAGGGCCATGGAGTCCGTCAGGGTACGGGCCAGGTCGCCCAACTCGTTCTCCGATTTATACGCAATCCGCAAATCCAGCCGTCCCTCCTGCAACTGGCTGCTGCTGCTGGTGATGGTCAAAATCGGCCGCACCACCCGGTTCAGCACAAAGAAGATCAGGTTCAGCAGGCAGGCCAGGGCCACAGCCAGGCACACGCCGGAGGTTATATGCATCGTCACAGCCGTGTTGTCCATTTTCGTGCTGGTGTCGGCGCTCAGGGCGCTGCCCCGCTCAATCACCTGGTCCAAAAGCCCCACCAGCGTATTCAGGTTGCTCAGTATGGTTTCCTGGTAGTAGGCCTGGGCGGCGGCCGGGTCGGTTTTCAGGGTATCCAGCACAGCCGTGGCCGATTCATGCAGCTCCTTGTGCAGGGGCTCCAGTTTCGAGCGCAGCGCCAGCACATCCTGGTCATTGGTACCGGCTTCGCCGTACAGCCACTGGCCCAGCACACAGGTGGTGGGGTCAATGCTGCCGGTAAATTCTTTCCCCGCGTAAAGGGCGTTGCTCAGGTTGGCAGACCATCTGTAGTGGGCGGTTTCCGCGCTTTGGGCCCGATTCAAAAGCGAACTGGCCTGCTTGGCCTCGGCCTGGGTGGCCTGAATGCGGAAGATGTTCACCGTCGTCATAACGCTCAGCAGGATGGTAGCCACCAGCGTTGCGGCCACCCGGATGGCAACGGATCTTTTGATGCTTTTTTTCACAGGGACACGTCCTTTCCATAAGTCCCCGCCTGGGCCCGGCAAAGAGGGCCGCCCGGCAAGGCGTAATAACACATGATAGATACCCTTATCATACACCACCCCGCGCATTTTTGCAAGGGGAACTTTTCCCAAAGGCCTGTCCTTTTTTCAGCCTGCCGCCGGGCTCTATAACCAACCCCTATAACACCCGTCCCAGCACAGCGGCGGCCTGTTCCCTGGTAAGGGGAAGCCGGGGGCCCGTGCCGTCCAAAAGGCCCCCGGCGCAGGCGGCCTCCCAGGCCTCCCTGGCCCAGCCGCTGGCGGGTTTTTGGGCCAGTTCCTGTTCATAGCGGGCCATGTATGCTTTAAATTGCTGGTAATCCATAGGCGCCTCCTCTGCCCTCCTGTAGCTTTGTACCATCTGCAAAAACCGCCCCCATCCCAGGTCCAGCGTGCGGTGGGGGCAGTACTTCCCGTCGTAATCCTGATGTTTCCCCACCCGGTCGATCCCCCAGCCATACTGACCCAGCAGCCAGGCGGCCAGCCACGCGGCGTTCTCCTCCGCCCTGGCAAACCGCGCCCCGCCAGAAAGGGACCGGCATATCTCTATGTGGATGCCCTGCATATTCCCTGCCCCGTGGCCGTCGCCGCTGGCCCAGGCGTTCCGGTCCAGGGGCAGGCACTGCACCGCCTCCCCCTCGTCCACCGCGTAGTGGAAAGATACCTCCCGGCTGTTCCCCAGCATATAGCCGGCTTCGTTTTCCGCCGGGGCGTCGTTGGCGGTGTTGTGTATCACAATGCACGCCGGCTGGCGGGTGTAGGGGCACTTTACCGGGTATTTCTCCGGCGGGCATAGCCGCTGCCGAATAGGTACCATCTTCTATGCCCCCTTCCCCTTGTCCGCGTCCTCGCCCATTACCTCCAGCATCTCCCGCAAAAACCGGGGGTACCGTACCCCCATCAACCCCAGGTTTTCCAAAATGGAAAGCCCCTCGTTGGCAATAAAAAAGAAACATACCGCCGTGCGGATAAACCCGCTGCCCGTCACCCCGTCCAGCAGCGTGGCCAGTAGCACCAGCAGCAGTATGCCCCCCTTGCGCGCCAGCCCCAAAAACCCCGCCCGGCTGGAGAGCCTCCCGCCCCCCGTCTTGGGCGAGCGCCCACATAGCCCTACCACCAGTCCCGTCCCGTAGTCCACTGCCATAAATCCCACCAGTACCCGCAGCGCCATGTCCCATCCCCCTAAAAGGCCGGCCACCGCCGCCGCTACCGCTATTACCCCGTTCTTTACCTGCATCTTTGTTGCCTCCTTCTCTACTGGGTTGGGTGGGCCTATGGGGGGAACTTTTTGTAAAAAGTTCCCCCCACACCCCCCTTCCAAAACTTTTCTGCCGCTACCATCCGCCTTCTTTCCACAACGCCGCCTGCCCGGTCCCCCACCCCCCCTTTCCAATCACCCCAAAACAAATTCAAATTTAAAAATTTTATTTTTTAATTTTATTTTAAAAAAGCAAATGAAAAGCAAAATGTAAAAACAAAAAAGAAAGAAAAATAAGAAGAAAGAAAAAATAAAAAGAAATAATAAAAAATCCTCCGTCCGACACCGTGCCGCCAGCGTTCCCATAAAATACCCCCCAGTAGCGGCACAAAAGTTTTAGGGGGTCGTAGGGGGGATTTTCCAAAATCCCCCTACAAAAAACGCCCGTCACCGGGCCCCCGGCGTTCCCCTAAAATGCCCCCGGTAGCGGCACAAAAGTTTTAGGGGGTCGTAGGGGGGATTTTCCAAAATCCCCCCTACAAAAAACGCCCGTCACCGGGCCCCCGGCGCTCCTCCAAAATACCCCCCGGTAGCGGCACAAAAGTTTTAGGGGGTCGTAGGGGGGATTTTCCAAAATCCCCCCTACAAAAACCTCCCCTACAAAAAACTTCCCCTACACAAGTCAGGCCCGCCGGGGCACCGAGCGTCCCCACAGGGGGGCGCCGGGCAGGATCTGGGCGCGCACATAGTAGGCGATCGCCAACGCGATCACGCAGTCGTCGTGGGCGCCGGGGCCTGCCTCCATCCGGCCCCGGCGGTTGCGCACAAAGGCCAGCAGTTCCCGCACGGTGTCCGGGTCATGCAGC
Organism: Acutalibacter caecimuris; assembly: GCF_034335085.1. Classification (NCBI taxonomy): domain Bacteria; kingdom Bacillati; phylum Bacillota; class Clostridia; order Eubacteriales; family Acutalibacteraceae; genus Acutalibacter; species Acutalibacter caecimuris. Next base: position 15,667 of record NZ_JAWXXJ010000037.1, read on the forward strand.
CAGGCCGTATGTTCCCGCACTACCTCCGCCAGCCCGGCTAAAATCAAAGGCCGGGTCAGGGCGGTGGTCAAAAAGCCATAGCCGGGGCTGCGGCCGTCCTTCCGGGGGCGCACATACTGGCTGGGATAGCCCAGGCGGTGCAGTTCCCTGGCCGGGTAGGCGGAAAAATTCGCCTCCACGGCCAGCAGGGCCCAGTTGTACCAGCGCCCCAGGCAGAACATCTGCCGGGCGTACTGGTCCTCGTCCAGCCTGCCCCGCAGGGTGCACACCTGTTCCCCGGTGGCCACATCCACCACCTGCCCCACAAAAAAGTCCGAGCCATCCCCGGCCGTGTCCCCGCCGATGACATACGCCGCCCCCGGCTCCGGCTCCCGGTACACCGAAATACACCCGTCCTCCGCCCCTGCCCAACGGATGCTCCCCGTATCCACCGTGGCCTGGCCCAGCCCCTGGCCGTACCGGGTGGCGCAGATAAAATCCCCCCTTTTCCGGGGCCCGGCCAGTTCCCCCAGCCTTGCCCCCAGCCGTCCCCCGTGAAAAACCCCCTGCCCCGGCACGCCCCACTCCCCCAGGCAGTACACCTGATAGTAATAGGGGTCGCTCTCCCGGTACCCCTCCAAAGTCCGGCGGTAGTCCGGGTCCAAAAAGCGGTTGTCCAGGTGGGTAGTCCGCAAAACCACGGCCCTGGGGTCCGGCCGGTCCACAAACCGCCCCTTCAGCCAGTGCAGGGCAGAAACCGGGTTAAAGGTCAGGGTGATCTGTTTCCCCCCTTCCCGTCCCCGCAGCCGCAAATCCAGTTGATTAAACTGCTCCTCCCGCAGTTCCGAGGCCTCCTCTATCCAGATATCCGTCAGTTCCCCCTTGGCAAAGGTCACAGACTTCAGTTTCTCCGTGTCGTCCAGCCCCTTAAAGATCACGCTGTTCCCGTTGTGGCAGGTGATACGCAACGCCCCCTCCTGGCAGGTGAACAGCCCCTCCACCCCCCACTGGCCCATCACCTGCCGCAGCAGCGCAAAGGTAGAGTCCCGGTGGGTAGCCGCCACGGCCCTGGCCACCAGCAGGTTGCACCGGGGCCGGCCCAGCAGCCGCATCAGCAGCCGTTGGGCGGCAAACACGCTCTTGCCGCTGCCCGCGCCCCCGTATAGCACCAGGTACCGGTGTTGCCCGTCCCCCAGCAAAGGCAAATACACCGGGTTAAAGGCCCCCTTCGGAATATTCACCCGCACGGCGGTTCCTCCCCGTCTACCGTAACCTGGATATCCTCCGGGGCCCGCGCGCCCCCTTTCTCCCGGTAGCCAAAGCCGTTCTGCAACAAGAACTTGGCGTTGGCCCCGCACTCCTTGCGCAGGGCCGCCTGTACAATGGCCTCCTCCACCCTGGTAACGGCCCGGCGCAGCACCCGGCCGGTAGGGTTGTCCCGCCGGGCCAACTGTTCCAGTTCCCCCCGGCTGGCCAGTTCCAGCGCCAGGGCCAGCCCCGGCAGCGTAGGGGGCTGTTTCTCCTCCCGGCACCGGGCAAAGTAGGCTTCCACCAGCGCCGTGTACTGTTCCGCCCCGGCCCGCCTGTCAAATTTCTTCATGCGTCCTCCCCCCTCTGTTGCGCCCAGGGCCCTGCCGGTCAAAGGCCGGGCCCAGCCCGCCGCCGGGCCCGGCGCTCCAGTTCCCGGCACAGGCCCCGCTGTTCCAGGTACATTTCGTAAAGCATCCGGCATTCCCGCTCCCAACAGCGGAACCCCTGCCCCTGGGGCCCGTTTTCCTTGCGCCTGGCCAGTTGCGCCTTCAGCACGTCCCGTTCACGGGCGCTCTCCCCGGCCATCAGCCCGTAGTCAAAGCTTGTCCTGTGTTCCATTCTGCCCACTCCCTTACTGTGTTGTTGTCGATTTGTCAACCTACTTTTAATTATAATGGCGATACGCCTATTTGTCAAGGGGTTTTGGCAAATTGGTTGACAATACGCACACTTTTGCGCTATACTTTTTTAAAAGGAGTGAACCCCATGAGCTTTCACGAAAAACTCAAGTCCGCCCGGCTGGCCGCCGGGTTCACCCAGTACCACATGGCCCGGCAACTGGACCTGGACAAAACCACCTACTCCGGCTACGAAACCGGCCGCCGCCAGCCGGACCTGGCCAAGCTCCGCCGCCTCTCACAACTGCTGGATATCTCCGCCGACCAGTTGCTGGAAACCGGCGCACCGGGCAGCGCCACCCCAGAGGAGTTGGCCCTCCTGCGCAAGTACCGGCTGCTGGACGTCCACGGCAAAGAACTGACAACCCTGGTGCTGGACAAGGAGTATGACCGCATGACCCTCTCCCAGCAGGCCGAGCCCGAAGGCCAGGGCTTTGTCACCTATATCAACTGTTATGACCTGGCCGTCAGCGCCGGCACCGGCGAGCCCTGGGGCGACGCCGCCTACAAGACCCGCCTGGAGGTCCCCGGCCACCTGGTGCCGGCGCGGGCCCACTTCTGCGTGCGGGTCAACGGCAACAGCATGGAGCCCGCCTACCGGGACGGGGACATCGTGTTCGTCGAGCGTATCGAGGAAGCCCTCAACGAGGGCGAGGTGGGCATCTTCTACCTCAACGGCGACGGCTATATCAAACGCCTGGGCCGCGCCCAGCTCCTCTCCCTTAACCCCGCCTACCCCCCCATCCCCCTCCACGAGTCCGACGACTTCCGCTGCCAAGGCCGGGTCTTGGGTAAGCTTTTGCGCTAGGCTTTCTGTGGTGGGGGGGACTTTTTGTAAAAAGTCCCCCCCCACACCCCCCTCCAAAACTTTTAAGCCGCTACCCAGGCCGCGCTATGGGCAACGCCCCCTGCCCGGTTCCCCATCTAGGCTTTCTGTGGGGGGACTTTTTGTAAAAAGTCCCCCCCACACCCCCTCCAAAACTTTTAAGCCGCTACCCAGGCCGCGCTATGGGTAACGCTCCCTGCCCGGTTCCCCTCGCTTTCTGTTTTCTCGTTTTTTCTTTTTTTATTTTGTTGATTTTTATCCCCCCCTCTCCCTTAATAATAAAGCAAAAAGAAAAAATAAGAAAAAATAAAAAAGTAAAGTCCCCGCCCCCGCTCGTCACCGGGCCGCCCGCGCTCCCATCCCAGAGCCCCCCGTAGCGCCTCAAAAGTTTTGGGGGGTGCAGGGGGACTTTTTCAAAAGTCCCCCTGCCAGCGCCCGTCCCCGCCCCCGCTTGCCACCGGGCCGCCCGCGCTCCCATCCCAGAGCCCCCCGTAGCGCCTCAAAAGTTTTGGGGGGTGCAGGGGGACTTTTTAAA
>NZ_JAWXXJ010000038.1:0-16760 GCF_034335085.1 Acutalibacter caecimuris
ATCTCATTACCTCCTGTCTGACTCTCGACCCACGAGAGAAATTTCTCCTTGGGAACCACCAGGCGCGAACCGATTCTCAGCACAGGAAAGTCCTCCTGATGCAGCAACTCATAGGCCCCTGCAACTGAAATTCCCAAGACTTCTGCCACTGTTTTCGCATTGAGAAACAGTGGCAGTTCGTCATAACTTTTGAACTTTGATTGAACCACTCCGCACCTCCTAAAAAATATCTTGACTTTTCTGTCCGCTTGCTGTAGACTAATTCTTAAAGACAGTTTGATTTACCTGCCGTCATATGGTAACACATGGCAGCTCATTTGTCAAGGACAATTTCAAAAATATTTTTATCTTTTCAAAAGGAGTGCAACCAAGATGGCTGACTATCTGTTCTACACCTACTTTGAAGAGGGCCGCGAGTATTTTGTCTACAAAGATTTGACGTTCGAACGCTCACACAAAAAAGAAAAAGACTTCCCATTTCTGGAAAGCCTCTTGCGATTCACCTATTTGGACATCTGGCCGATGGAGAACCTGTTTAAGAAAATGGACAAGGCCTTGCTGAATTTTTACCGGGAACGGGATGCAGACTCAAGGGGAATAGTGATGAGCACTCTGGAGGAACTTGCTAAGAAACACATCTATTTCGAGTTTCTACGTTTTGACTGGCAGGCGCGGTTCCGCAATGCAGAGCAACATCCTGATGATGTTCAAGAGATTCTCCCCCACAAGCAGCTGCGGCACATCCCCAGCGACCTCGATACGCTCCAAAAACAAATCATGCGCCTGTTCCAAGATGTACTTGACATCGATGACGGCAAGAAGAGACCTGTTCATGAAAAGTTGCAAGCGTATCTGGACAAAGAGAAAAGAGAAACGCTCTATGCCTATCAGTTTAGGCCAATCTCTACCATCTATGAGCGAACCGGCAACGGTACTTTTGCCGAAGTGTTACACCCAACTTCTATCTCCGACCTGGTAGAGTTCTCCCTCCGGGAGTGTGTCAAGCGAGAACAGCGTATGCGTATCTGCTCGTACTGTGGCAAATATTTTGCCATCCCCCGGCGCAATACGGCAGAGTTCTGCAATTTGACCGTTGACGAGAACGGGCACACTTGCAGAGAGGTTGGCGCGGTAAAGCGCTGGGCGGAGAAGAAAAACTCGGACGAACTATTCAAGGAGTACCGCCGGGAGTATAAAAAGCGATTCAACTGGATTAAGGCGGGGAAGATTAGCCCCGGCGCGTTCTATGCTTGGAGCGCCACAGCGAAGGGTAAGCGGGACGAGTGCGCTGATGGTAAAATAACCTTTGAGGAGTTTAAGGAGTGGTTGGCTGAGTCATAAAGTCTTTTCTTTGTTATGCGGCACAGCCTTTGCGTTAACCCTCAATCTCCTCCCCAATCCTTGCCATCACCCGCCCGTGATCCAGCTCGCACACCGTATCGCAAAGGGCCCGGATATCCTCATTGCTATGGCTGGCCAGCAGGATAGTTTTTCCCCGCTCTCGCAGTTCCGCAAACAGCCCGCGCATATCTTCCACCCCCTGATTATCCAAGCCGTTCATGGGCTCGTCCAAAATCAGCAGTTCCGGGTTCTCCATGATGGCCTGGGCTATCCCCAGCCGCTGGCGCATACCAAGGGAATACTTTCGCACTGGCTTCTTATTTGCCGGGTCCAAGCCAACCGCACGCATAGCGTTTTCAACGGTGCTCCTGTCCGATTTACCCCGCAGCCTCAGCAGATATTGTAGGTTTCTTAGCCCGCTTTTACCGCCAATGAACCCCGGTGTTTCGATGATAAGTCCGATATTCTCCTGGGCTTTCGACGGCCTAACCTTCTCCCCATTCACCGAGACTTCGCCGGAGGTAGGAGTCATAAACCCGCAGATGCACTTCATGAGCACGGTTTTGCCGGAACCGTTTCTGCCGATGATGCCGTGGATTTTTCCGCGCTCAAAGTCGAGGCTGATATTATCCAGCGCTCTTGTCTCCCGAAAATTTTTCGACACGTTCTTCACTTCGATGATGTTGTCCATTTTGTCCTCCCTACTCCAAATCACGCCTGCCGAATTTCCAGACTGCTGCAAATGACATCACAACAATTCCTCCTATCCAGACCATAAACACATACTCCAATGAAGGTGCGAAACCGCTATGGTACCAGTCTATCCCCAGCAGGCCCGACCAGCTCAGCGGCGAAACAAATTGCAGCCACTTCCCAAAGGTAAACACCCCCAGGGAGTTTGCGAACAACGCCATTGCCGTCAGAACCCCAGACGCAAATATCCCCGCCTGGCGGCTGACGAACACTCTGAAAAAGCAGATAAGCACTCCCATAAACGCCGCCGAAAGTCCTATACAAACAAGGCTGATTAAAGTTGCTTCTATAGGCGTGAATATTGCCAACACCTCCGGAGAAACAATGATGGACAGGTTCATCCCGGTCTGTCCCTGCACTTGCCCGGAGGACTCTGCCAGGGTGTGCAGCAACACGCCCCAATCCGCGTCCCAGCCAATTTCCGGCAGGGTGAACAAGATGGACAGCGCCCAGAGCGCCGCGGCATACAAAAACGCCATGCAAATCACGCACAGCAGCTGCCCGGTCATATAGGCTCTGCGCCCGCTCCTGGCTACCATCAGCTCCGCATAGCCATCCGTTTCACCTGTGTCGGAGAACAACAGCAGGCACAGGCCGTTGTTCACCACCTGCATGGTGGGAAATGACAGGAAAAAGGGGTACGCCCAGGGGGCCACCTGCACTTTATAGAAGTCGGCAATGGTGCAGAGCGGGGCGTAGTTGTAAAAACTAAACACCACCATCATCACTACAATCAGCCACATTTTGGGGCCGCCCAGATCCCGCCGCAGGAGGATGCCGCAGCAGCGCAGGGATTTCCGTATCTCAGCCATGCTCCATCCTCCTTTTCATGCAGACACACCCCAAACCACACATGAGCCCACAAAATCCAGCGGTAAGTAAAAACTTTCCAAGTAATGTCAGCCCTGGCACGGCGGTATAGTGGATGCTTTCCACCCAGTTCACCGGGTGCCAGATGGATATGGGCGAAATCAAGTGGGTTGGCATCACCCGCAGAACCGTCAGGTGTATGGCAAGGGGCGCGGAGATAGCCACAAACTGGTTTGGCACAAGGATACTCATGAACATCCCCAGCGCGCCGATCAGCGCCCCGGACAGGGACATATGCAGAATATAACAGGCCCACCCCAGGAAAATATGGCCGGATTCAAACAACGCCTCATAGTCCACACTCGTGCAGGAGGCAAACCAGGGCAGAAACGTGCCGTTGGCCAGTACGAACAACGTCAGCCCCAGAGCCACTGTCAGAAAGCCTGCAAGAGAACTTGCCAGCAGTTTCGAAACGGTGTACCGGGCTATGCCTGCCCGCACCGTCCAGTAGGGCAGGGCGCGGCTGTCCCAGTCCCGGGCAAGGTTCATGGCAAAGGGCAGGGTTGGCAACACGAATAAGGTCAGCAGATTGGTGCCGGTAGAATTTATCAGGTACCACACGCTGGTGTAGGGAGTCCTCCCAGAAATATGATCGACTATCAGCCCCGCCACACTCAGTTCCATCAACACGGCCGTGAGCAGTCCACAGAGGGCCACGGGCCAGGATAGCGCCTGCCGGAGCTGCACACGAAAGGCCCGCAGAAATTTCATCTCATATCCGTCTCCCTTTCCAAAATTACGCCGCTGTAGGCGCTTACGGCAGTAACTTCATAATCCGTGTGGTCGAAATCCACCGTGTTGTCTCCCTGTCCGGCCTTCTTCTCAATGGCGGTGGTGATCACCCAGGCGGGGCGAGCGTAGAGCCCCTTGCTGTCGGCGGCTATCACGTAATTCAGCTCTAAGCCGATTATCTCGCTGTTCTCAAAGTGGATGGCCTTGCTATACTCGTCCACGTACGCCTTTAGCGCCTGCTCCGGCGGGATAATCGGCTCGGTGGAGATGGCTTCGCCGGACTCTATCATACTTCCGGCGTGAAATTCTATGAGGCCGTCTTTATTGTAAATGGCGTGGATGCTGGGAAGACTGCCGCCCCCGCTCTCGCCAAAGGTGGACTCCGCCCACTGGCCGTTGCAGAATGGTATATCGTCCAATATCTCCCGGAACTCAAAGTAGTAATACTCGTCGTCCTTTGTGAAGTTCTTGGATATGACCTCGCTGCCCCGGTCCTTGACGAAACGGTTGTAGATGTCCCGGTTCTGGTTCATCAGCCCGGCGGTGTGGGCCTCGCCCCGGATCAGCGCATGGCCGGGGACAGAGCAGGCGGACAGCCTGTCCTCCAGCTCTCTCAAAGCATCGTCGTATGACATGAAATCCAGGTCTTCCTGACCGGCCTCGCCCATGCTGCCGTTGCCCCTTTCCCTTGGGGTCAGGTCAGCATTTATGCACTCCCATGGCTGCTGGCGGCGCAGATAGTACATCAATGTGTAGCGTTCTTCATTTGTATCTGCCACACTATCGAAATCCGCGCCGCCTGGAGAGTAGTAGCTGTAGTCCATGCCTCCATGCACGACCCCCTCATAGATATGAAGATGCTCTGAAAAGTCCTCAGTATACGTCCTGAATATCGGCCCGGTAGCCTGCTCCTCCCGTTCCTGGGGATCTGTGTGCATGAAGGTGTCGATGGCCGTATTCTCGTCCGTTTCGTACCAGCTAAGGTTATAGGCGGTCACCTCCTGCGGGTAGTCCTCCGGCAGCTCCGCCATGATTTGCAGGGTTTGGGGCAGCTCGACAGTTTCCTTGCCGGAACCGCAGCCGGAAAAGAGCAGCAGTGTGCATAACACAAGTAAAATAAAACCGTAGCGTCGTTTCATAAAGCACCTCAATCCTGGCCCAGACCGGACCGTTGTGTTTTTATTATATTTCATTCACTATTATATGTCAAGAATAAAAATATAAGGGCGAGTAATATTTTTTGCCCGCCCCTATTTACTTTGCCGGTGGAAATGTGTTAAAATGAACGTATTGATAGAACGGAGGCGGCCCATGAGAAGCGCGGAGATAACCAAGAAGATACCGCTGGAGCTATTGTGCATCCGGCTTCTGGAGGAGCGGGATATGTACGGCTATGAGATGGTGCAGGAAATAAGAAAGCGCAGCGAGGGGCTCTTGGAGTTGAACATCACTACGCTGTATCTGGCGCTCAAGCGGCTGAATGAGCATGGGTATGTGTCGATGTATTATTCCGACGCGGAAGCCGCCCGGGAACGGTCGAGGATTTATTATCATTTGGAGGAAACCGTCGGGGAGTATAAGCAGAAACTGAAAGAGGAGTATGAGCGGGTAACATTAGGAGTTAGAAGGTTTTTGGAGTTCGGGCAGCCTTGAATGGTTGGGAAAGGGCTTTTCTTTGTTATGCGGCGCAAATTTTGCACAGGAACTTTGCCCTTTCTTTTTCATATACTTTGTGGTATACTATAAACTGTAAACTGATATTTTGTGAGGATTATGCAATGGATGAATTTGCAAAAACCGCATACTGGCTGGACTGTGCGGATTACGACTTGCAGACCGCCAAAGCTATGCTTGAAACAAAGCGATTTCTCTACGTTGGATTCATGTGCCATCAGACCATTGATAAAGGGGTTAAAAGCAGTTTTCGTTCAACGACAGCCAAACAGTGAACTGCCTTATATTCACAGCTTGGTACGCCTTGCCAATCTATCGGGAATTGCAGCTGAGATCAATGAAAGTTAGCTTTCCCTCCTGGACGTTCTTAATCCGCTGAATATCGAAGCCAGATACCCTCTCAACAAAGAAAAGCTCTTGCGTTCCCTAACTGAATCACGCTGTGAAGATTTAATTCGCAAAGCGGAGAAATTATTGACATGGATAAAAACGAAGTGTTAAACTTGGCAAAAAATATGCCGCTGTTGTCCGGAATGAGTTGGACACCCGGTCAATTATCCTTTATGGCTCTCAGGTAAAGGGGACTTCCACAGAAAGCAGCGATATTGATATTGCCGTTATTGTTGATGATATTCCAGGCGACTATTTGGACAGTGTCGCTCTATTATGGAGGCTTTCCAGAAAAATCAATACGGATATCGAGCCTGTCCTTTTGACTGCTGCCGATTCTGACAGCGGCTTTCTCCACACTGTCCGTGAAACCGGGATCGCTGTCTGACCCATAAGCTGACCCAGAATCGAAAAAACTCAGTGGACTGGATAGGTCTTAACCTTCGGGTTTTGGCTGAAAAATCGAGCGAAAAGGGCCGGAAATGCCCGGAAACCGCTGAAAAAATCCGCTCACCACAGCTCATAACCCGAAGGTCATAGGTTCAAATCCTATCCCCGCAACCAAAAATCCCCGGAACTTCTAGGAGTTCCGGGGATTTTCTTTTGTGTTTTCCCTTGCCTGACCCATACGGGGAAACGACCGGGTACTTCTAAATATGGCCGGAGAGTAAGCTGCCCATCGTCTTGGCGGCTTCTTTCTGTGCGGCGGTGGTGACATGGGCGTAGGTGTCCAGAGTGAATCCGGCGGAGTAGTGGCCCAGCATCCCGGAAACTGTTTTGATGTCTACACCATTTTGTAATGCCAATGTTGAAAATGTGTGCCGTTACGGTATAATAACGACAAACGGAAAAAGCCTTTATTTTCAAGGAGTCCACGCGTTTGCCGTCATTTATTCAATTCCTTTTCCAAGTTGAAACATGGCGAGAAAAATATCGAAAAAAGGAGGCTGTTTCATTAACGACAAAATTTAATAGCGCCAGCGGTCCGGTGTATTGCCTGGCCGCTGATTGCCGTGGGCGTTTCACTTTTATAGGTGGGCGGTATTTCTGGATGAAACAGAAGTTGAATGTAAAAATGAAGATGAGCAAGAAAGAATGGGTCAGCAATTATGTTGCCTCTATTGTGACGTATTGTATGTTGACGTATTGTATTCAATGAGATATAATAAACTGGGTGAATAATATGAATATAGTAAAAGTGTTTGCAAGTAATTTGAAATATTATCGAAATAAATTGGGAGTATCCCAAGAACAGTTTGCTGATAAGGCAGGTTTGCACAGAACATATATTAGTGCAATTGAATGTGGTAAGAGAAGTATATCATTAGATAACATACAAAAAATTGCAGAAGCATTAGAAATTGAAACATATCTTCTCTTCGTTGATGATTGCGATAAAAAAGATAGAAAAAAGGCAGGTGGAAAGTAATGAACTGTGTTGCAGTCGATTTGTTTTGTGGTATAGGTGGACTGACCTATGGAATAAGAAAGGCTGGAATAACAGTTGCAGCAGGTATAGATATTGATTCCACATGTCAGTATGCATATGAGGAGAATAATGATTCGGTTTTTATAAATAAGGGAGTAGAAGATATAAAAAAAGAAGAAATTGAATCGTATTATCCTGAAGGTTGTATTAAAGTTTTGATGGGGTGTGCACCATGTCAGCCGTTTTCAACGTATTCTTTGCGTTATACCAAAGAAGGTCCAAAAGATGAAAAGTGGAAGTTGTTGTATTATTTTAGAGATTTGGTTAAAGAGATTAAGCCGGATATAATATCAATGGAAAATGTACCACAACTAGTAAAAAAGGAAGTTTTTGAAGATTTTGTAAATGGACTTGAAGCTCAAGGATACCATGTTAGTTGGCAGATTGTTAATTGTGCAGATTATGGCGTGCCACAAAGTAGAAGCAGATTGGTACTGTTAGCATCTAAATTTGGAGATATTTCATTAATACCTCCTTTGTATACTGAAGAAAACTATATTACGGTAAAAGATGCAATTGGAAGTTTGCCACAAATAAAAGATGGAGAATCTTGTAAGACAGATACTTTGCATAGGGCAAGTAAATTGTCTAAGATTAATAAAAAGCGAATTAAGAAATCTGTTCCGGGAGGGACTTGGAAAGATTGGGATGAGAAACTCCGGTTGTCTTGCCATAAAAAGAGTACAGGTCAAGGCTATCGTGCAGTGTATGGTAGGATGGAATGGGGAAAACCCTCACCAACGATTACTACCCAGTTTTATGGATATGGAAATGGAAGATTTGGGCACCCAGAGCAAAATAGGGCATTATCTATGCGAGAAGGAGCTATTTTGCAGTCTTTTCCACCCGACTACAAGTTTATTGATGTTAATCATCCACAGACTAATAGACAAATCGGTGTTCACATTGGAAATGCGGTTCCGGTAAAATTGGGTGAGGCCATCGGCAGGAGCATATTAGACCATTTGGAGAATTGTAAAGAGGTGAAGAATGTTGAAGAATGATAAAATGACATCTGAAATGAAGGATTTAGCTGAAGGGCAGATTAGAGAATTACAGAAAGAAATTAGTTTTGATACAAAGGATTATCCGATAGAGGTATTGGTTGATAAATTTCGTGCAGATGATTTTTATATTCCTGAATATCAGAGAAAATTTGTATGGGATAATGCTAAAAAAGTAAGATTTATTGAATCTGTATTGCTAGGGTTACCTATACCGTTTATGTTTTTTTCTGATAATGAAGATGGTAGATGTGAAATAATTGATGGTGCCCAAAGGACTCAGACGTTGGAGGAGTTTTTGTATAATGATTTGATGTTGAATGGATTAGAAAAACTGACTTCATTGAACGGATTTAAGTTTACGGATTTACCGGAGATATTCCAAAGAAAATTTAAAGGACGCACTTTAAGAATAATTGTTTTAGCTGATACTACCACTATTGAAACCAGACAAGATATTTTTAATAGAATTAATACGGGTGGTACTCATGCTATTCCGAGTGAAATTAGACGAGGTTCTTATGCAGGAGCATTTATGAAATTTGTTGAAAAATGTGCTAAGGACGTACAGTTTAATAAATTATGTCCGATTAGTGATACAATGAAAAATAGATATGAAGATTCAGAATTGATAGTTAGATTTTTTGCATATTTGAATAACTATCAAAATTTTCAGCATGTTGTAGATGATTTCTTAAATGATTTCGTACAGGGAAAAGAAAAAGAATTTGACAAAGATGCATATGAAAAAGAATTTAGAAATATGCTTAATTTTGTTGAAAAATATTTCCCATATGGTTTTGCTAAAACAAAGAATGCAAAATCAACACCTAGAGTACGTTTCGAGGCTATTTCAGTAGGTGTAGCATTAGCACTGAGAGAAAATCTGGATTTAGTACCCGATTCAATGGAATGGTTGGGTTCGGAAGAATTTAAGAAACACACAACAACACATGCAAGCAATTCTCCTAAAAGAGTTAGTGGAAGAATTGAATATGTGAGAGATGTACTTTTAAAGGGTGATTGTAATGAGAATGACGCTTGAAATATATCAAGAAAGAATTGACGAAATAGAACTGTACTTTAATGCTTTAAAGGAGTTGTATCAGACACAATCTCAAGAATCAGAGCATTCATTTTATAATGCTGACTTTTTGAAGATATTAAAGGCGAATGCTTTGATAATGATATACAACTTGGTTGAGTCTTCAATAATGGGTGGCATATTAGAAATATATGATGAATTAAAGAACAGTGGGTATAACTACAAAGATGTAAGAAAAGAAATACAAGATATTTGGTTTTCCTTCAAGTTTAATCAAGTATATGATAAAACTGCTCATTATAATTCATATAGGGATAAAGCAGTTGAAATTATAAATGCAATTATGAGGAATGAACCAATAGAGATGGATCGTAAAGCAACAGATATTAGTGGAAATTTGGATGCAGATAAAATAAGACAAATTTGTAGTGACCACGGCATTACATATACTGTTGATTCTGCTTGTAGAGGTGGAGTAGCTTTGGAAGATGTCAAAAATAAAAGAAATCAATTAGCGCACGGCACAACTTCATTTGCGGAATGTGGGCGTTATTATGCAATAGACGATTTAGAAAAAATAAAGAACGAAACTGTGATTTTTTTAAATGGTATTTTGCAAGGAATGAAAAAGTATTATGATGAAAAGACTTATTTAAAAGTGGTGAATAATTAGAAAAAGTAACTTTCACCAGTTTTGGTTAGATAGATTTCATATTACGCAAGATGAGTACATGATTTTAGTAGAAAGCTACCCGCTTACGTGAAGTTGGCGACAAAACTATTTTTAGTAGCTATTTCATAAGAAATATGAATCGTAAACGTGACAAAAATAGTTTATATATCAGAAAAAATAGCGAAGAAACAAGATAAAAGGGATGAAAACAGTAAAAAATAGTTGCATGAGAGTGCCGTTACGGTATAATAACGACAAACGGAAAAAGCCTTGATTTTCAAGGGGTTTGAGCGTTTGCCGTCATTTATTCAATTCCTTTTCCAAGTTGAAATCTGACGAGAAAAATATCGAAAAAAGGAGGCTGTTTCATTAACGACAAAATTTAATAGCGCCAGCGGTCCGGTGTATTGCCTGGCCGCTGATTGCCGTGGGCGTTTCACTTTTATAGGTGGGCGTCCTTTTTTTGTACTCATTTTCAGGAGAAAGGAGATTCACATGGAACTGAACGAAATGGAAAAGCGCCTGATATTCCAGACGGAAGGCTATGGGAAATCAGATGTCACATATGAGCTGCGCATGTGCCTCCCCTATATACCGGACCCGGTAAGGAGGAAAACGGCGGCGGAGCTTGTGCGAAAGCTGGATGCCATGCCGGAAAAAGACTGCCTGGCTCTTATTCAGGATATTCGGAAAAACTACCAGATTCCGGCAGGCTCTAAGACGATGGGGGAACTACTGGCGGAGGCCAGGCAGAAATCCGGTGCGGAGAAATTGAAGGGGCATGACATCATGGCCCTGGAACGCTTCGACCCGGAAGTAAAGCACATTCCCGCAGGGTATAGGTGCCGCAGGGCCGTGACAGCCAGAGAAGGCGCCGGTCCTCCGGTTCTCCCGATAGAGCCAGTTTTGGGATCAGTTCTTTATCCAGGTCAAAATCATCCTTGTAGTGCTGCGTGTGCAGCTCCATGATCTGCCCCAGGCTGTCCAGTATATCCACGCCCTCAAACCTTACCGCGCCCATCAGCGTTCCCTCTCTGCCATCAACGGTGCTGCCTGTTTTGCTTCATGCTCCGAACGCTCCGCCTTCAGCCGTTCCATCAGGGAAGGTTTCTCCGGCGTTTCCTCCGGCAGCGTCTCCGGGGCAAGCTCCCGGATTTCCTCGTAAGTCTGCCCGTCCGTCAGGTCGGGGCGCTCCGGCGGTTCGTTGTTGAGGCGTCCGTCCAGCATATTGTAATTGCCGGTCTGTCCTTCCTCGTAAAGCTCCGCATTACGCAGATAGCTCTCCGGCGCCTGGAAGGGCTGTCCGGCAAACATGATCTCCCTATGGGGCGTAAACTGTGAGAGCACGCCGTCCCGGAGCCTTGCAAATTCTTCATACTGGCCCAGGGTAAGGCCGCGCTCCAGCATTTCCGCCTGGGTATGCGCCCAGCCCTCCCCATAGAGGAAATAGTACATATCCGGCTGGTCGCAGACAAAGCACAGGGAGCCGTCCTGGTTGTCATAATAAGACGCCTGCATATCCTGATTGTCATGGTTGGCGCACAGGTCTGTTACCAGCCTTCGGACCCTTGCCCGTTCCTGCCTGGTTAATTCCCGTGAGGGCGGCCCGTTCATTTCCTCCTGCCTTTCTTAGCCGGAAATTCCAGCTTGAAATTCACATATTTTCCGCCTGTATCATCCAGCAGCACCACCGCGTCATAGGTCTTTCCCGTTTTTTCGCTGTAAAGCCCGGACATGGAAACGCGGCCCTCTTTCAGAAGGGCCGCCGCCACGGATTTTATTATGGATTTTTTCTTTCCGGAAAAGAATTTATTGTCTTTCCACAGCGCAAAGGAACAGTCCCGGTTATCACAAAAGAAGCCTTTTTTGCCCTCATATACGGTTCCGCCGCAGCGGGGGCAGGTGCCGACAGTCTCACGCCCGTTTCTTTTTGCATCCGGGAACAGGGCGGCAAAGCGTTCCTCCGGGGCGGTATGTTCCTTTACCAGCGTCCGGCTCATATCCGCAATCTGCTCCATAAAGGAATCTGCGGCCAGCTCGCCGCGTTCCACCTGCTTCAGCATGGATTCCCATTCCGCAGTGAGCGCAGGCGATTTAATATTATCCGGCAGGACCAGGATCAGGTTCGTACCTTTTTCCGTGGGAATAAGCTGCTTTTTCTTCCGCTGCACAAATCCGGCAGAGACCAGTTTTTCCAGCGTAGCCGCACGGGTGGCCGGGGTGCCTAATCCCTTGCGCTCGGCATCCTCCGGCATGTCCCCGGCACCGGCGGTCTCCATAGCTGCCAGAAGGGAATCCTCCGTATAATGCTTTGGCGGGGAAGTTTTGCCCTCCCGGACACTGGCAGAGACCGTTTCAAAAATCTGCCCCTCCTGCAGCATGGGAAGGGAGGCATCCGTATTCTCGTCATCCTCCGGTTTGGATTCTTTCAATCCCATGCGGTAGAGGCGTTCCACTTCCTTCCATCCGGCCTGCAATACCGTTTTCCCTTTTGCTGTAAAGGAATTACCCTGGCAGTCCAGAACCGCCGTCACCGCCTCAAACCGGTGCGCCTGTGCCGTGGCTGAAAGTAGACCGATTGGATTTGGCTTTCTACAATCCACGGGATATAATCATTGTAGTCTATACCAATAATATCAAAATCAAAACAATTTTTCTTGTACTGTTCCGCTTCTAAATAGCTTCCGCCTTTTCCATGAATATATAAAATTATTTTTTTCAAAATATCACCTCTACGAATTCCGATTTGTTCAATTCTATGAACTGGAACTTATAGGTACTATTGAATTACTACTGGCTTTCCATCTTTGTCAAGCAAAGGGGTAAATCCTGCCGCATTTCCATTTCTGTGAAAAACATAGTTTACACCAGTTTGTGTATCAACCCAAATTTCAACCACATCAATCTTTCCCTGCTGATAAATCTTTTTAAAACGCTCCATAAATAGTCCCCCTTTCCCATTTCCACAAAAGGTGATCTATCATTATCTGTAAGTCCAACCGGATTGTCACTGGCCTTCACGGCTGAAAGTTTATTATACCATAAATTTGCCCGATTTGCAACCGCTAGAAATGGCTTAAATCCTAGAAAAGTTAAGCCTGTAGGTACCTCTCAGGCCCCCAAAAAACGGCCTAGAAAGTAACAAAAGAGTATCACGTTTTCCGGGTGTCCAGGTTATAAAGAACCTGGGCCAATTCCTGCCGGGTCACGGGGCTTTGGGGCCGGAATTTACCGTTTCCATCCCCTACCATAGCGCCAGTTTCCTTGACGTGTTCCACGGCCTTTTCAGCCCAACCGCTTACCGGCTTTTCGCCCTGCTCTTTCTGATACCGGGCCATGTACTCTTTGAACTGCTCATAACTCACTTTCGTTTCCTCCTTCTTCACCGCGCCGGTCAGAGCGGGATAATCTTTATAGGCAAAGTTGCCATCAAAGGCTTTGCCGCCAATGGTCAAGCGGTCTGTATTCTGCCATATGCCATAGGGCTTGGCATACTCACACACGCTATTCCATTGGGCAACCCACTTGTCCCACCGATCCAGGCGGGAATTGTTCAGCTTGGTATTCCACCAAGACAAGGCAGAATACACGCCCACATACAACCCGGCCTTTTCAATGGCCGTGCAGAAGGTTTCACAGATAGAAACCAGATCGGCCCCGGCCTGCTGTTCATCCTCCACATCATACCACACACCATAGGCGGGTTTCTTGTCGCCCAAAAGCCTGAGAACGTGCTGGGCCTCACTCTTTGCCATATCCCGGTCAAGGGCATAGGAATAGAGGTAAGTCCCCCAAGGCATCCCGGCGACTTCCGCTTTGCGGACGTTTTCGGCAAAGCGCTCATCATCCTGGTATGTGAAATCACTGCCATAGCCACAGCGGATAATCACAAACTGAATTCCCGCCGCTTTCAAGGCATTAAAATCAACATTCCCGTTATGGACAGAAATATCTACACCCCTAGTCATTTTCTTCACCACCTTCCGCTTTATGTTTGAGTACGTCAATAGCCTGCATGATCACCGCCGGAATAGGAATACCCATAAGCCCTGCATTTTCAACAATGGATATTGTTTCATTGGCGATAAAGCCAATCACAACCGCATCGCGGATGAAATTGGTCCCGGTCACTAAATCCAGGCGGCAAGCTACCAGCACTACCAAGAGTGTTACCCCTTTGCGGCAAAGGCCCTTCCAACCGGCCCGGCTTTCCAATGTGCCATTAGGCGTTTTCTCTGAGTTGTGGAATACACCGGCCACCAAAAGGCCGGTCACATAATCCACCGCCATGAAGATCATAAGGGTAATGAGTGCCGCATCCCAACCGCCGAAAAGGGCGGCAATCGCACTGCCCACAACTCCGATCCCGGTACAAATCGCTTTATTCATGTTTTCTGTCCCCTTTCTATATGCGTAATTCGCCCAGAAATGGCCTGTAAGGCGTTTCTTGCCCCTTACCCATAGCCGAACACGTTATAAAGGCTCAAAGGCCGCACAGGGCCTTTTAAGGGGCAAGACTGCCCTACCAGAATTAAGCATCCAATTTGACCACCCGCTTTCAAGGAATGAAAGAAGCCAAAGGGTACTTTCCCCTTTGGCTTCTCCAATTCAGATTTTCGCGCCGGTCAACCCGGCAATGTGTTCCAAGTCCCCTATGGGGGCGTTGTAGAAATCACCATTCCACAGCCAAAAATCTTCATGTTCTGGCCGCTTGTAGGGCTTGCACCGGGAATCTTCCCAAATCTTAGCCCACCGGGCTTCCGGGCTTTTGTCCCGCTCATTTTTCGGGGCAAGCTGTTTTTCAATGGCCGTTATCAGCTTACCCCGTTCTGTTCCCCGTCCATCATCGTTTTGTACAAAGAAATCTTTCGTAATCTGAGAACAGGCCGCGCACAGCAGCTTATCACCGTAGAAAAGGTATTGTTCCCCATCCACTTCCCGGCCCTCCACCTCAGTACCCCAGGGGAGATTGACCGGCCCTTCAAAAACACTAGAAAATTTAGCGCGGCGGCGGGCTACATAGCTTTTATACTTCATCCCCGGTCACTTCCTCCCAACCGTACACGCCCGGTTCCCATACGTTGTTTTCCACCGTGGAAATCCAGTGCTTGCCCTCATGGGCTACCTTTGCGCCCAGGGCATAGGCATCCGTAGCCCCTACCGGCTGGCCCCATTTCGGCCATTCCTCGGCGGGATCAGATATGGCAACCCATAAGCTGGGGGCAACGTCCGGCCCCCAATCCTCTTGTGAAGTGTGGGCGCTCAGGCATTTATAGAGTTTGCCGCCATGCTGGCGAATCTGCCCCACCGCATAATTGACGGGATAGGCCCAGGGGGCAAAAAGTTCCGTGTGCTCTGCGGCGGTCATTTCATCGATCTGCCCGCCTTCTGCCAGTGTAACGAACATAAGCCCGCCTGTTTCGCTGGCCTTGCGGATTTCCCCGCCGCCGTCCACTTCTTCCAACATAACGGTTTCCGCATTATCCAGGGCATCCCGCCCCAAAAGGTGATACACCTGGCCCTCAAAGGCCATGCCTATCGCTTCCGCTTCCGGGCATAAAATAAAGCACCCGTTGGGTGCTTTGGTGATATATGTGGGGCGCTCAGTCATGCCAACACTGGCCCCGCCGCTTCGGGTAATTTTATACATTGGCTACCTCCCAATTTTTTCATGATGTTTCCAAACAGGGCATAACAAAGCCGCATAAGCCGTAAAACCCGCCCATGATCGTTATACCCCTTATAGTAGGCCATTTGACAGGTCATAAACTGTTTGACTTCCTCAATCGTGCGCTTTCCTGCATCCACTTCCCGCTTGAAAAATTTCAGCTTGCGCCGCGCCCGCTTCACTCCATCCCGGCAACCGTTGACAACGATTTTCCCGGTTTCGCCTAAACGAAACTTAGCCTTACAGAATTTGAAAGGCTTATCCAAGGGGATTATTTTACACTTGCGCTGATTAACTGGAATACCGATAGCCGCAAACTTGCGTACCATTTCATGGGCCAACTTCTTTAGCTGTTCCACGGCTGGAAGAATCACATAGTAATCATCCATATAATGGCCCGCGCATTTTACGCCTTTTTGGCATTTGATCCAGTTGTCAACCGCGCTGGGCAAGGCAACCATTTCCTGCTGGGACGGTTCAACCCCCAAAGGCATCCCCCGCCCAGGCGTAGGGCAAGGGGAATTAGCTACCACAGTATCAGATACCCACCGTAGATCAGGGTTAAGGATTAACTGCTCATGCCTTTGGTAAAGCGTCCTATGCGGGGCGCTGGGGAAGAACTGCTTCAAATCCATTAGCAGGATAGCGCCTTGTCTGCCATAGTGCCGGTAATGCCAATGAAGTTGACCTTTCAGCCGCTTGAAATGCCAATGCAGGCCCTTTCCCTTTTGGCTGGCCCCATTGTCATGAATCATGCTTGGGCCATAGAGGGGAACTAATACTTCATTGCAAAGGGTCTTGTGTATCTGCCTATCTGTTACATGGGGCGCATCTATGGGCCGTACCTTACCGCGCTCACATAGGGTGAAATGGGTACACTTAACAGGCTTCCACTTCTTTTCCAAAATCAAGCGCCGCCGTTTGGCCGTCCCTGAGAATAGGTGCATTTCAAAATTTTGGGTTGATTGTTTCCACCGAACCCCATTACAGCACTTTTTCCCATACTTGAACATATCCCGGTAGGAAAATATCTTTTCCACCGGGCCGAGCTGTTCGCAGCGCTTTTGCCTATTTGCCGCCCGTTTTGCTTGGCGGCGTTTGTAACGCGCCTCCCGGCGCTC